>CAZXTJ010000204.1:0-12301 GCA_964643655.1 uncultured bacterium | reverse complement strand
TTTGCACATCCGGCGGATGTCTTTGGGGTCATCGTTCATTCCGGGCAGGAGAAGGGTGACGACTTCGAACCATTTTTCCAGTTTTTTTAGTGTGTAGAGGGTTTGGAGGACGGGTTTGATTTCGCCGTGGATGGTCTTGCGGTAATAGTCGCTCGTGAAACCTTTGAGGCCCACGGTGAAGAGATCCATGCGAGTCGAGAGCTCTCGCAGGGGGGCTTCGTTGATGTAACCGCCTGTGACCATGATTGTTTTGAGGCCTTCTTCTTTGGCGAGGCCGGCGATGTCCCACATATATTCGTAATAAACGGTAGGTTCCGTGTAGAAAAAGGCTATGCCGGGACATTTTTTTTCACGGGCTTTTTTGACCACTTGTTTGGGAGTGAGGCGGAAGTTTTTTGTGTCTTCGGGACCTCGTTGGGAGAATTGCCAGTTTTGGCAATAGTCGCAGCCCAAGTTACAGCCGGCTGTGGCGATGGAGAAAACTTTTTGGGGCATGTCCACGTGGTAGAGGGGGCATTTGGCCACAAGGTCGAGCATGATGACGCAGGGCAGGCCGTGGACGAGGGTGTAGAGTTTGCCGCCCTTGGGTTCGCGGGCGTGACATTTGGAGCGCTGGCCGTCGGCGCGGACACAGGCATTGGGGCAGAGAAGGCAGCGAACGCCTTCGGCTGTTTTTTCGTACCACTTGGCTTCGTGAGTGAATTTGACGTCGCGGGGGAAGGCACTCGAGTTTTTGGGGGCGAGGGCTTCCACGAAGAGGGGGCAGCAGGCTGCAGTCGTCGCGAGGGCAGCGCCGCCTTTGAGGAGGGCGCGGCGGCCCAGTGAGGAGTCGCTGGCGCAGGTGACCGCAGGGTTCGATGATTTGAGTTTGTCTTTCAAAAGGAACCTCCCAAGACCTTAGTCGCCTGTATGAGCTATTTGTTCTCTATACAAACTATCAAGCCGGAGGTTTCTTCCCTCCACCGAGAAGTGAACGCAAGTCTGGATCTTTCTTTTTGGCAGGCCGTGCTGGTGCGCCGCCGGGAGATGGTCTGGGACCGCCAGGTGCAGGACGTGCACCGCCGGGAGCAGCTGGTCTGGCACCGGAAGGTCGGGGACCTGAGGGACGAGGACCTGATGGCCTGGGTCCGCCGGGAGCTGCTGGTCGTGCACCGAAAGGTCGGGGAGCACCGGAAGGGCGTGGACTACCGGGAGCTGCTGGTCTGCCTGAGGCAGGACGACGGGGAGCTGCCGGTCGAGCTGGAGCACCAGGCTGAGGAGGACGAGCTGCCGGTCTAGGTTGCCCTGTGGCCGGTCGTGTTTGGCCTGAAGCTGGTCGCGGTTGACCCGGTGCTGGGCGTGGCTGGCCTGTCGCCGGTCGTGGTGCGCCTGCAGCGGGGCGTGGCTGTTTGGCCATTCCTGCTGGTACGGGGACTGCGCCGCCGCCATTGGGAGAAGGTTGCTGTCCACCTGTTTTGGGCAGAACAACACGAGGTTGTGGTGTTTCTTGTACTGCTGGCTCTTGAGGCATCATACTTGGAGGCATGGCTGGAGCTGCAGGATTCGATTTCATTGATCCTGCCCCACCAACACCGGCGCCTTTGACAGCGTTTTCGCCATCACCACTTTGTCCCTGAACACCGATTAATGCTCGAAGTTCATTGAGACAGTCTTCGCAAATACCTTTATCACCGAGATAGTGATTATGCATTGTTCTAATGCCGCAATAAATGCAGGCTCGCATGCAGGACCTCCTGTTTTATGGCATATTAGCACACGGTGACAGCGAGAGGCGATTGCTCGCACAGCTGAGCCATCGTTCGCACACTATGGCGATTGCTCGCACAGTTTGGCGATTGCTCGCACACTTGGGTGCTGGTCGCCACTCTTAGGAAAGATAGATACACTCGTCCTCTGTTGCAATGGCCATGCCTAGGCTGCTAACTTCTGCCTATGAGCCAACACAAGCGATTTCAAAAGTATGTGATCAAGGACAAACTACGTTCTGTGGGTGCATATATGGACGTTTATCTTGCCACCCAACCGGGGCTAGAGCGAGATGTAGAGCTGCGTATCCTTAGCCGGGCAGTGGAAGAGGACTCTTCCGATTACCAGCGTTTCCAGCGTGAGTTTCGCCTTTTGGCTCGATTGGATCACCCAGGGATCATTAAAATTTTGGACTTGGGTTGTCATGCCAATCGCCTTTATTACATTACGACTTATAGAAATGCTCAGAGCCTGGAGCAGCTCCTTCTGGATACAGAGGCTCCTTTCAGTGTGAGAGAGGTTGTCTCTATGGGGCTTGTCATCGGTGATGCCATCCGGCATATGCATACGAGCAATTTGCTCCATAGAAATATTTCCACTCATACGATTTTTTATGATTTGGATAATCTGCGACCTTATATTGCCGACTTTGTGACGCTGAAAGCTGACGCTGATGGCAGTCTCTCCAAATCTGAAATTCCCTTTGTGTACGACTCTTTCTTTACACCCGAGCAGATTTTCAATCGCCCCATTGATAGGCGAACGGACCTTTATTTATTGGGCGCAGCAATGTATCGCCTGCTCACCATGAAAGTGCCTTTCGAAAAGAAAGCCCTACTGAGAAGTGATTTGGTAGAAGCTTTTGCCGTGGCACCACCAACGAGTTTCAATGAAAAAGTGCCTGTGGGCCTGGAAGTCGTTATTATGAAGCTGTTGGAAGTAGAGGCTGAAAACCGTTATCAGGATTGTGACGAGTTCCTTTTGGCTCTCGAAGCTGTCCGCGATACTTTGCGAAGGTAATTCAGGGTGAAGGAAGAGAAAGTCGCCCCAAATATAATGCCTTGGCCCTTTTCGCTCATTTTGGACATCAAAAGAGAAGAAGTTGGGCGCCTGCTGGCGGCGTCGCTTGCAGTCGCTTTGTTGATGAACTCTTATTACATTGTCAAAGTTGTTCGCTCTTCAAAATTCCTCGACCATTTTGGGCCCTATTATCTGCTCTTTACTTATTACTTCAATGCAGTCATTACCTTGGGGACGGTTTTTGTTTATAACAAGATGACAGAGAGATTTGACCGCGAAAAGCTCGTGAACTATGTCTTTCTGGTCGTTGGATTGATTTTTGGCTCTATCTGGTTGTTGAACAATACAGGCTTTTATCCCAAGGTACTCACTGTAGTCGTGTTTTTTGTCGTTTGTGTTTATATCCTCATTTTGACGGCATTGACATGGTCAATCATTCATGATGTTTTCCAACCCCACGAAGCAAAAAGGCTTTATGGCGTCATTTTGTTGGCCGCCCAAGGTGGCGTTTTTATTGGGGGAAAATTGAGCAAAACCATCATCAAAGATTTTGGTTACACAACCATGGATTTGATTCCTTTCAGTCTTGCTTTCCTCTTTTTGACTTTTCTGGCCGTCCGTTTGATGGGACACTTCAAAGTACGGGCTACTGGGAAAGGAAAATCAAAGTCCACAGGCTCTTTTTCAGATTTGGCCAACCTGCTTAAAAATCCCTATGCAAGACTCATTGGTTTGCTCGTCGTCTTTTCGACTTTTGGTGTAACCATGGTCGATTGGCAAGTGAACAAGATGTTAAAAACAGCCATCACCGTTGCTGATGACCGATCAGTCTTTATTGGTGAGTGGTATGGCAATATGGCTCTGCTCAATATCGTCTTGCTGCTTCTGGCAGGACGTGTCATCAGTTTATTGGGTCCCGCTTTTGCACTGGCTTGTTTGCCCTGTGCAGTCATACTGGCTTCCATTGCCACTTTGGCTGGTGCTCCTCTAGGGATAATGGCTTTCTTTTGGATATTAAGTATGTCCATGAGTTACACCTTTTACAATGCAGGCAAAGAGAATCTTTATGTACCAACGGAGAAAAGTTTCCGTTATAAGTTCAAAGCCCTCAATGACGCTGCTGGCTACCGTTTTGGTGACGCATCAGCGGCTTCGGCCATCTTGGTTTATATCCATTTGATTTCAGCCACTTGGACTGCCGGAGTGGCAGCAGCCTCTTTCATCCTCGGCATAGCATGGTTCCCAGCGATATACTATGCAAAACAGCTATACAATAAAGAAGTAGTGATTAATCAAGAGAGGGAGAGTGAGATAGCATGAAGCGGCTATTCATAGGCCTGCTCGTTATCTTGCTTATCCTGGTGGCTCTTTCGGCTGCTGCTCTTTATAGTTTGCAAAGTGGTGGTTACCTGGAGAGGCGTCTATCGAGCCTCGTTCAGCACGACAAATATGACAAGTTTGGTTTTGCCTCTGTCTCTCCCAATTGGGATCTCTCTTTTGATATGCACAAACCTCGTTTCTCCCGCGGTGAACTCATTGTTACGGCGGACAAAATCACCATCTTGCCCAAATACGACACTTTGCACACGGCAAGACCTGTGGCTGAGAAGTTCATCGTTCACAATGCATCTGTTGTCTGGCCTGCTGCTCGCCTCAGTGGATTGACGATAAAAGGCACCTGTCCCAAAGCTACTGATGCTCTGCGAATTTCAGGCGAGATTTCCTGTCTCGTTGATAGCAAGTTGTTGAAAGATCAGGGCAAGATAATCAGCTCTTTCAACTTTGGACCAGAAGGTTTGAAACTGCCTGACATCAAGTTGACCTCAGGTGAAAAACATATGACTGCTTCTATAGCTTTGAAGCAGAAGAAAGACATGTTCAAGTTAAATACCCTTCTGAACTTTGGTGAGAGTGCACCAAGATTTCATCTCTCTTCAGATGTGGCTTGCCTGCCCATTGGAGAATTGTCTCTCGCAGGTGAATTTCCTCACCAGAAACAGGTGGAACGAGTAGTAGCTGAAATTCCATTGGACAAGTTCGCTCTGCTCGTGAGTGCCAGGGGTTTGGAGACGCGAGCAAACTTTCAGTCAGGCACTATCCGTGTAGCCAAAGAGACAGTCAATGTGGACAATGTGGCTGTTGCCTTGCCAGGTAGAATGTCGTGCACTATCGAAGGAACTGTGGGCGAAATCACTAAATCGCCCCTTTTCCGTTTGAATGTTAAATCGAAAAAACTCGATGTTGGCCAATTGGTCAAAATGTTGCCCCAGAAATATCAAGAGCAACTAGGCGAGAGAAGGCTCTTTGGCACTGTAGACATTGAGGGCATTATTGAGGGTAAAGGAACTCCTGAACCTACGGCCCGTCTTGCTCTGGCTGGTCTTGGCTGTGAGATGGAAGTGCAGGGCCAAAAGAGGCAAATCGTCTTCAAATCTGGCAGCCTCACCTTAAAACGTGGCCGTCGCCTCGTCCTTTCTGGAGTGGACATCTCTCTGTCGGGCATTATCGCCAAAGTTGCGGGCAATATAGTCGAGCGTGATGGCAAGTGGGAGGGTGAAGGTAGAGCAACAGTACGCCGCCTCTCTTTACCTTCATTGGTTCCTTTGTTGCCTGGGAAAATGGCCCCTGCTCTTTCGGCTCTGTCACCTGAGGGATATGTGACGACACAGTTGCGGGCCCAATTGGATAGAGGAGCTCCTCCCTCACTTTCTGGTTCCATTGAGCTCAATGGCATTTCCCTGAAAATGCCCAAAGAAGCTGGCGGAGCACCCATCAAAATTAGCCACGCCACCATTAGGCTGCAAGACGAAGAAGCTTATCTGGAGCCTTGTACCATTCAGTTGAGTGACGCAGCTCTGTCTGCCAAAGGGTCTGTGAAGAGTCTCTTTTCCCAGCCCACATTGCTCGGTGATTTACAGGGGAAAAAACTGTCATTGGCTGCTCTGTACAGTCTATTCCCCGCCCATGTTCGTCAACGCCTGCCTCTAAAAAGTGTAGAAGGCAAAGTTGATTTATTGGCTTCTGCCAAAACTGACAAGAGTGGCGAATTGGACTACCAAGCATCACTTGCACTGCAAGACATTTGGTTGAAAGTGAAAGCCAAGGATGACGTAGTCAAAGTCTCTTTGCCCAAGGGAAAATTTGAGCTCGATCAAAATCAGCTAGTCGCTAAATACCTCCTTGTGCGAACTATGGGTCATTCTTTTTCCCCAGAGCTTTCAGTTGCGCTGGCTGGGAAAGAACCTGTCGTAGATTTCAAATTGCCAGCCACCTTGCTCAAATTGTCCCAAGCTGCCCCTTATTTGCCCTCTTCCGTGCCTGCTGTTGTGAAGAAAGCTGTCCTGGAAAATCGTCTTTCAGCAAAAGCTTATGTGACAGCTTTTGCCAAAGGGACCATGAGTAGGTTGACTTATGGCGGCAAATTGACAGCCCAAAACTTTTCCTATCTTTTGGCAAAAAACCAACCGGCAATTACAGTCGCAAAAGCCACTTGTTCTTTCTCACCTGAAGGCCTGACAGTGGCTCCTTTTGTTGTACAGGCTGGAGAGAAGATTTCTGCCGATGTCTCTTTTGATGAGAAGAAGAAACTAGTCACTGTAGTGGCCAAAAAGCTTGCAGTGGCTGACTTGGCAGCCTTTGCCCCTCGCCAATATGTGGGAATGGTCAAACGTATGGCACCAGGTGGGAGAATTTCTACAAAAGCTTATATCCCACTGGACAATCCTGATAAACCGACGATTTTGGCCAAAGTGGCTGCTTTGTCGATTTTGTTGCCCCTTGACGGTAAAGGTAAGCGAGCTACCCTTTCTGCCGCATTGCAGTGGCGGAACAATGTGCTGGCTTGTAAAGACGGAAAACTCTCTTTGGCTGATTTGGCTCTAGCCATTAGTGATGGCAAGATAGTCCAGAAAAATGAGAAGGACTTCATCTTTGATTTGGCTCTTGCAGGCAATGTGCCCTTGGCCAAAGCGGTGCAACTTTATCCCCACCTGAAAGAGAAGGTGAAAGATCTCTCTTTCCAAGGTGAAGTGGAAGTGAGAGCTTCAGCCAAAGGTCCCCTGCGAGGTTTGCAGGGCCAGGCAACACTAAGGCCCATTGGTGTTGGTGCTGAGTTGTCACATGAAGGCATGACCCTATCACCCAAATTGAGCCAAGGTGCCCTGCAATTGTATGTGGCCACCAAAGGTGATGAACTGAGTGCAAAGGCGAAAATCACTCCAGAGCTAGTCTTGAAGCTTGCAGGAGGCGAATTGAAACTAGCTGGAGACGCTCAATCTCTGACTACAGCTCCTCATTTGGAGCTGCAGCTCTCCTCCACTCCCTTCAGAATTATTGATTTAATGGCTCGTATGCCCGCAGAGCTTTGTGCTCCCCTGGCTGCTTTTTCTCCCCAAGGGACAGTCTCTTTGCAAGGAGAAGCCAAAGGTTCTTTGCAAAAGCTCGATGGAGAGTTGCTTCTCACTCCAAAAGATTTTGCTCTCACTCTGCCCGTACCCGACAAACCAATGTCAGCCACGCTGCAGGGTGGTGCTTTGAAGGTGAAACTCTATTTGCGTGAAGATAAAACTGTGGCTCACGCAACTCTGTCACCTCAGTTGGATTTTCTCTGTGACAAGGCTTCCATTGCTGTCAGTGGCTCTTGCAAGGATTTGACGGGCAAGGCAAATTGTTCATTGAAGGCTCTGTCTTCGCCTTTACCCATTTCGCTCGTTTACGCTATGAGTCCGGCAGAGTTTCACGATAAGTTGAAGCAACTCGGACTGGGGGGCACTTTTAAGCTCAGCGGAACAGCCACAGGTTCTTTGCCTCACGTGGAGGCAAAGGGCACTTTGTTGCCCCAGGGTTTGACTTTGAGTCCCCAAGGGTTGCCTTTCAAGGTGAAAGCCAAGGTGCTCTCTGGGGCGATTGACGTGGCTTCGAAGAGTAAGGCTGAGGGGGCTTCGGAAGCTTCTTTGCGGCTGAGCAAAAGTTTGCGTGTAGAAGCTCTTGGTTGTGTGGCAGCTGTGACGGGTTCTGTGAAGGACCTATTAGGGAAACCTTGGATGTCGCTGAAAGTAGCTTTAGAGAAGGCACAAATCAGTGATGTCATCAAGCGGCTCTGTGACATTGCCAAGATTAATGCGCCCAAAGCTGCTGCTGGTTTGCAGGGGCAGCCGAAAAAGGCAGTGGTCTCTATAAAAGGTACTGTGGAGAAGGCTGATGTATCTGCTTGGGCTGATTTGACAGGAATAAAGTTCGTTCATCCAGCTTTGGCTTCGCCGGCAACGATGACTTCTGGGCGTTTGGCGTTGAAGAAGGCTGGCGGCTTTTTGTGGAAAGATTTGGTCGTCAATGTGGGCCCTGTGGCTATGAAGTCCAATGGTGAATTTAATGGCACTTTGGCTGAGGGAGAGTTTTCCAAAGCTTATGTGAACAGTAGTTTTGCCCTCAAAGATGTGCCGCCTCTCTTGAAGTTGGCCGATAGCTTGGAGCTAACGGGTAAAGCCACAATAGAGGGTTCCATTGCTGGCAAGCTTACTTCTCCTATGATTGAGGGTTCTTTGGCTGCCCCCAACAAGTTCACTGTGAAGCTGAAAGGTGACAAAAAACCTTTCCGTGTGGATTTGGGTGACATCAAGTCCAAGTGGGCTTTTGATACAAAGAGCGGAAATCTGAGTTTTGTTGATATTGAAGGTATGATTGCCCACGGTCTGATAGCTGGTGAAGCTGCCATTGGTGTTTTGACCTCGCCACCCGTTCATACTTGTGAATTTTTGTTCGCCGATATGAATGTGGACAAGTTTTTGCGCCGTGGAGCCAATATTGGTGGCCTCGTAAAGGGCACCTTTGGTCTCGAGTTCAAAGGGAAATTGACTGGTGGTCTAGAGACTCTGGAAGGTTCTGGGCTCACGGACATTTATGATTGTGAGCTCAATGGCTCCAAATTGATCACCGTGGCAGGTTTCGACAAGTTTTTGCCCAAAAAGGACAAGAGCCACAAGAAGCTGGGTAATCTCTTGCTGCAGGTGGCGACAGAAGGATTGCTCAGCGAATCTTCTGGTGGGCAGAAATTGCTGCGAGTGCGCGATGTACTACACCATCGATTTGGTTTTGGCCAGGTCAGTGGCCAGATAGAAGCGAAAGATGGAAAACTGGTCGTAGCTCCTGTTACTTCCAAGGAGGGGAAATCTTCTCTTAGTGGTTCTTTGAAAGTAGGCTTGGCTGATTTGACCATCGATGGTCGCACTAGTTTCCGCCTCGTTCGCGAGCCCGATGTGCTTACAATCAAGGATTTGACCGTGAAAGGCACCCTCTCTGCACCTGAGTTCGATTTGCCTCGTGGCCCCTTGAATAGCTTCAAATTCCGCTCTCTCACCAAAGATGCAAATATAAAGAAACCTACGAGCGAAACTAATTCTGTCATCATCGAGCGCTGAAGTGCGCTATACTGCCTTCACAAAGGAGGCGATAGAAGGTGGATTTCGCAGTAGAAGAGCGTGATGGGGTGGGAATTGTTCGTATCAAAGACGACATCACCGTCGACAACATCCAAGCTTTTCGGGATTTCATCGCTAGTGAGGTGAATTCCAAATTTAAGCTAGTAATCTTGGACATGACAAAGGTGGACTATTTCTGTAGTTCAGCCTACGGAGTCATGTTGCGCTGTCTCGAGGCGACGAGAGGCCAAAGCGGCGACATGGTTTTGGCCAATGCTAGCGAAAGTGTACGGAGACTCTTTGAGGTGACCCGATTGACCTCAGTCGTTCGTTTGGAAGACACAGAAGAGTCGGCACTGAAATATTTGCAGAAATCTACTCGTTCGTCTTGAGAGGCCTGAATTCCATAATTTTTAGTCCACACTATGGGCTGTGGTACCATGGGGTCTCATTCTACGAGTTCTTTTACCAGGAGGTTTGTGTTGGCAGCCAAAAGCAAGACTAATGGCACATCGAAAAAACGGGCAGCAGCTTCAGCTAGCAAAGAGAAGCCGGCGAAGAAAAAAGAAGCAACCAAGTCTTCTCAGTCGAAGAAGTCAGCCCCAGATCCGGTAGCAGATCCGGATCCGGTTCTAGAGCCTGGACTAGGTTCGGAAACGGTGGCAGCGGCTGGCGCAGCAGGAGCGGTGCCAGGAGCAGTGCCAGGAGCAGCAGGAGCAGTGCCAGGACAAGGGCCAGATCCAACACAGCAGCCAACACAGCCCGTCAAACGAACTGTTGCACCTACACCCCGAGTGCACGAGTTAGAAGCCTTGTTCAAAAGATACAAGGGCAAAAACCTGCTCGTACTACTCAAGGGAACTCCTGATCCAGATAGTATTGCTTCGGCTTGGGCATTGAAATATATGGCCAATGCTTTTGACGTGGACGCGACCATACTTTACACGGACAAACTGAGCCACCAAGAAAACAGGGCTCTCGTCAAAAGTATGGAAATCCCCATGGTTTTCTTCTCAGAGCGTTTTGAGTTTGCCCCCTTTGACGGCTACTGTATCGTCGATTCACCGATGGTGGGTCTCTCTGTGCCCACAGTGGACGAGATGCCCGATTTGCCACTTGTCATCGTTGTCGATCACCATAAAAGTGATGGCGGCACAAAGGCTGAATTCATCGATATTCGCGAGAATGCTGGTTCGACGGCTTCTATCTTTGCTGAGTTCCTGCGTGAAGGAACGGTTGGTCTAGAACCGGGCAACCAAGAGTGTATGCAGCTGGCAACAGCCCTGATGCACGGCATTCGCTCTGACACGGACAACTATTACTTGGCTCGAGAGATTGATTTCATCGCCTCGTCATATTTGTGCACCTATGCTGACTCTGATCTACTCAAGATCATTTCAGCCCAGCTCATTCCGCCCAAAACGATGGATATTCTCTATCGTGCCCTCCAGAGCAAAACAATTCGTGAGAATTATTTGATGTCTGGTGTTGGGTTCGTACGAGAGGAAGATAGAGACGGCATCCCCCAAGCGGCAGATTATATGCTGCGCCGAGATGGTATTGATACTGTCATCGTCTATGGAATAGTTGATGAACGATACATTGAAGGTTCACTGCGAACACGTAGTCGTGTTCTCGATCCTGACCAATTCCTCAAAGAGATATTGGGACAAGACAGTGAAGGAAAACCCTATGGTGGTGGCCGCCTCGACAAAGGTGGTTTCAAGATTCCCGTTGGTATGTTTGCCAACTGTGGGGACAAGAAACTCCTTTGGGAGATGACCATCCGCACGATGAGTGAAATATTCTGTCGTGCTTTGGGTATAGCAGCACCCGAATTCAAAACAGTTGAATTCAAGCAGCTGAAGAAAGAGACAGACTAACCTACGACCGGTAGGTCGTACTTTTTAGCTTTCGTGGCCGTCAGGCCGCTCTCTTGGGCTTTCGTGGCCGTCAGGCCGAACTCTTACGCAGCTCCGTCGAGATCAAAACGGTAACCCGTGCCTTTGACTGTTTTCAGGTGGTTGGGTTTACGTTCCGTATCTTCGATTTTACGACGCAGTTTACAGATGAAGTTATCAACTGTACGTGTCGTGGGGCAGGTGTCGTATTTCCACACCTCACGAAGGATCTCTTCACGAGAAACAACACGTCCGTTGTTGCGGATGAGGTGAACGAGCAAGTCGAACTCTGTTGCTGACATCAAAATCCGCCAGCCACGTTTTTTCACCGTACGACGAAAAACGTCTACCTCAACGGAACCAAAGGCATATCGCTCTTGACCGAAGGGACATTTCTCCAGTCGGCGGAAGAGTGCTTCAATCCAAGCAACGAGAGTTTCACCCGTTACATCGCTGGCCAAGTAAGCATCAGCCCCATTATTGAGACTGGTGATCTGTTCAGTGCCATCAGCTCCTTCTGATCCAATGGCAAGCACAGGTAACATCTTGTCTACTTCACGAATTGTGTTGAGAAGTACAGATGCTGCATCTGTGAGTATTATCAGTCTTGGGCGAGCTTCCAGTATGTATTTTCGTAGCGCCGCTTCAGTTTTCACTGAGTCGACTTCATAACCTTCAGCATCCAAGTATTTGAGCAATGAGTCTTTAGAGCTGGCTCCTGCAAACAAGAGTCCGTCCATTTGGCTCCTTCGCCTTCTTACAACACTTCATCACCGTGTTGGTGATTATATTGTCAATCTATCGAGATGACCCTCGACCATAAATTGGCAACGTCCTTAACTTTGGCAAGGGTCTCGCTATCATAGTCCATTTTGAAACTGTTCGTAGGAATATTCAATGTTACATTGAACTCATCCTCGTTCCGTCTGAATTTGACAGTGCTACTGCCAAAGGTCTGCGCTGACACCAAAGAGTGTAAACGCTGAGCTACCCCCGGGGCGTGATAACCGGCACAATCGGAACACAATAGAGCACCATTTGGGACTTCAATGAGAGTCGTCTGTGGTTCAACTCGCACGCTAGGCCCCCCCTGCTGCTCTAAAATGATTTGTTGTTCGTCTTCTCCATCATATAGAGAAACTACCTGACATACCAAATGTAAGACCTTGGCCACCCATGATGACCTTGGCAATCGACCTGAAGCCTTCAGGCCATACA
>CAZXTJ010000203.1:0-12355 GCA_964643655.1 uncultured bacterium | reverse complement strand
AAGGGTATCAATGGTCTGAACGACACGACGACCAATGGAACCAACTCTACGTAGGCTAAAGTCCCATGCACCTACAGGAGCAGCTATGGCGAGAGGTAACCACGCAACAATGATCCCGAGAAGAAAAGAACGACCGTCTATTGATTTCAACCAAGAACGCATACCGCTGAACATAATGTTCCCCTTTCGTTGCCAAATGATTTGTTCCAACAAACAACTGCTATAGTAAAAGATGCAAGCAAATTGGAAAGGTGCTCCTATGAGAGTAATAGTCATCTTACTCGTTCTGTTTTGTTCTTGTGAACCTGTCCTGGCCAATATGATGTTGAAAGTGACGACTGTCACGAAATGCAGAGTGTACGTCGATGGCCGTTATAAAGGTGTCACACCAGCATTAATCGATGATTTGGCTCCAGGAAAACATGAGCTGGAAGTACTCGATGGAAGAACGGGCGAATACCGACTCTTTCGGATTTATTCTCCCCGCAGCGGCAATGTCTTGCGTCATTATGACGTACATTTTGATAGACCAGCCAAGATTACAGAAAGTGTCATCTCTAAGAGTTTGGTAGTTGAAGAGAGAGCTGAAGCTGGTGTCCGCACAAGTGAAGCCCAGGGAGTGCCAAGAGAAAGAGTGGTGAAACACAGCCCTTCGCGACAAAAGGTCAGAAGGAGAAATCTATTGCTGGGGTTGGGGGCAGCCAACGAACTCTTCAATCATGGCAACAAACACAAGAGAAGGCGCAGAGATTTTCGTAAAGGGACTATTGCAGCGACACTACTTAACGAGTTACTGACGAAGTGAGGCAAGAGATGCTGTCAAAGAAGGTTCGAACACTCATTGAAGGTTTGCATGAAAAGACCAAAGGGAAACTCGTTGAGTGGGAAAGAGTTAGTTGGGGAGATGCATATGAGACAGCTCTGGCAGATTTTAATGTCATTCTTGCCAGAGGTGCTGACAATCCCAACCATCCACGAGCTGCCGAATGTTTCCGCTTGAGAATAGTCGATGAAGGTGGAACGGATCTCTTAGGTGTCACCTTGTCACCAGAAGAACATGGATCACATGAACGTTTTTATCACTTGGCCAAACAACTTTATGCACTCATAGAGGAGCACTCTTCTGGAGCAGACGAGGCTTTGGATACAATTTTATCGGCACTGGATTCGCTTTAAAGGGAAACGATTATCATTCATCCATTTTGTCTGAGCTTACAAAAAGGGGTGCAAAGAGGCATTATTTGACGGTCTAAGAAGGATGTTTATTGGTCGATAGGAGACATGCAGTGAGGTAAAAAACAAAAACAACCCACTGTAGAGGCTGAAGAAAGTTCGGAAGGGTTGCCTAGTGCGTCGATTGGTTTGTGCTTTATCTGCAGTCACAGCCATAGTGGTCGCTGTTGCCGTCACCGATGAAGAAGCGGTGGCGGCTTCAGGGCGTAGGGCATACAAGACGCGCTACCTCCGCGCCTCAAAGAAAGCATGTCAGCTACTCAAAGGTCGAAGCAATATAGACAAGCAAGACCAATTTGGCCGCAATGCACTTTATGAAGAGTGTGAGCGGGGCAATGAGATAGCTGTCGATCTCCTTCTGCGCAGTGGTGCCAATGTGAACAAACCTGATCCGTGGGGATGGACACCACTACATGTAGCTGCTTGGAATGGTTGGCCTTTGGTCGTAGAAAGACTTCTGCTCAGTGGTGCCAAGAAGGAAGCTGAGGACCACTGGCGGCAAACACCACTCTTTCTGGCCACGAAAAAGAGACACCGCTCCGTGATAAGAGTTTTGCGTCGAGCTGGTGCTCGTTATTGAGCCATGTCTGAAGTAGTACCACAAGTTGGCGACATTGTCGCTGGATCTTTGCAGCTGAGTAAAAAACTTGGCGCTGGCGCCATGGGAACAGTTTTTGCCGCCAGGCAGAAAGAGCTCGATAGACTCGTTGCCATCAAATTTATCCAATTAGGTGAACCTGAGTGGGAGACGGCAGTCAAAAGATTGCAAGATGAGGCAAGGGCTGCTTCGAGAATAAAACATGCAAATCTCGTTGAAGTGTATTCGGCTGGTAATGATGAGAAATTGGGTCCTTACATCGTCTACGAATATCTCAGAGGCGGAAGTTTGCGTCAACAAATCGACGATAGCGGACCACTTGGTTGGCCTGGTGCCTATGAAGAGTTGGGTGCTGGTTTGCTCAGTGCTTTAGCAGCCTTGCATGAAACTGGCATTATTCATCGAGATGTAAAACCTGACAACATTCTCAAAACCCAAAATGGATTATTCAAATTAGCGGACCTGGGTTTGGCCAAATTTAGCGACCGGTCAGCTAAAACACAAGCTGGTGTAATCATTGGCACACCAGGTTACATTGCTCCAGAAAGTGCCTCAGGAAACGATTTAGAGGCACAACCTAGCTATGACATTTATGGTGCAGCCATAGTTTTGATTGAAGCTGCTACAGGAAAACTACCCTTTAAGGAGAGTACTGCCCTCGCTCTGATTAGAGAACAAATGACTCGTTCAATCAAAGTGAGGGACTTGCAGGATTTGGGTCTTTCCAAAAGCGCTGCAACAGTTTTGGCCCGTGCTATAGCAATAGATCCCAAAGCTAGACCTGCCAACATATATGAGTTCATTGAAGAGTTGGAAGCTACAGGGGCCAGGAGCTGCTCTGATGTGACGACCCAAAAAGTACCTGCGGCAGATGTAACCAAAGCAGCAAAAAAATCCTACAACAAACCAGTCTTTTGGTTTTTGCTCTTTTCCTTTTTATTGACCTTTTTCATTCAACAAAGGATGGTTCGTCAGCAAAGGGTGAAAAAACTCTCGTACTCAGATCTGAAACAAGAACTGTTGATTGAGGCAAATGCAATCACAAAAGAGTTAGCAGCTTACGACAGTTTTGACGAGAGCTTTTCTAGAGAGTTCAATGAGGCCGCAAAGAGATTGCACACCATAGCCTGCAAGCTGGGAAAAAACAAAGAATTCTATGAAGTCATCTCAGTGGCAGCAGGCGAGAGAGAGCACCTTTTCAACGTCATTCAAGCTGTACTCGTTGAGCAAGGAGACAATGATCTAGAAACTGTATGTGGTCATTGGCTCGGAGCTTATGAAGGCTTCACCAAAGAGAGTGATGACCTTGCTAGTGGTCGCTGGATTTTAGAGCGTCTAGTGACAAAGCTGAAGAAGAAAAAAGTCAATGCCAATAAGTACGATGATTTGCTCTTGGATACCTTGCACTGGAGTGCTCGTTTATCAAAAGAGAAGCGACTATCAGAGCATAGTCATGCTCTTCGTTGTTGGGTAATTTTGGAATTTGCCCTAGCAGCAGTCAAATCTCATGAAAACCCAGCTCAGTTCGAAGACATGATCCCTGCCATTCAATTGCTTTTCATTAATCCCAAACTGGGTGATAGAGCCTCTCTAGCCAAGAAGTTGAGTGGTATAATCGATTTGTATTCGACCTTACCCAAAAGAAGCAAAGTCAAGCTTGTCTCAGAGAGTATAGATGGCTTGCAAAAAAGTGCCTTCCTGAATAGTCCTTTTTCTCGAGAAGAGTTTCAGAAGCTGCTTGGCAAAGCAATGGTCGACCAGCAATCTACCTTGGCAAGAGCCCAGAAGTCTCAGGCAAAAGAACCTTGGTCCCCTAAAAAACATGGGATAGTCATACCAAGTTATGTGCCTCTTTACCGGCGTGCTTATTGGCTTGCATTTGCCTTGTCCACATTGCAGCCCGACTCTGCAAGAGCTCAGCTCAATTGTGTTGAAACCATAGAGATTGTCATGGACATGAGGCGCTTAGAAGTTGTCGAGCCTAGCACAGCACAAAAGATTAAAAGATGGTGGGGAAGGGGGGCTTCGAGGCAGTTTCTTGTCGAAAGATCGGTACTTTCTTTGTCTGAGCTCGTTGCAGCCATTCGCAACAAAGGAACTGTTGTCGACAAAGAAAGGTTCACCTTGGAAATGGGCCTCATTGAAGGTGGCCATAAGTGGTTGAATTTTTTCATAGTGAACACACCACTACAGATCTACAAGTGGCAAAAGGTTGAGTCATCCTTGCAAGATGAGTGGCCATCGAAGCATGCATTAGCCGCAGTTTCTCTTGGCTTGAGCAGAAGCAAAAACAACAAAAAAATCAAAGATGCCCTCAAAAGGGCACGACAGCGCACGCTGCTTCTATCTCGAAAGCTGAAAAACAAGAAACTAGCAGAAGAAATGCTGAAAAGAATAGATGAGCTCTTATAAACAGCCGATTACATGCATGGATAGGAGTATCATCTTGTTCGTTGCACGAAAAATCGCAGAAATTGCTGGCACTTATGGCCAATTCGAATATGCCTTGAGAGTAATAAATCAGCTGCAAGACAGAACCAAAAAGCTCGACTGTATCCTTGCTTTGGCAGCAGGACTCTTGCAAGGAGGCCAAGGAAACAAAGGGCGAGACCTCATTCCCACCCTGCAAAAAGCTTTGGCAAGCGAAGAGTTATTGAAATGGGATAGAGGCCGTGGTTTTGATCTACTGATTAGGCTGCTCCATCAGGCAGGTCGTCACCAAGAAGCGCATAGTACCTTTGACGAAGCTTTGCATGGAGAACACTACTCTCATAGCCTTTTGGAGTCTGCAACTTTGTTGGGACAAGAGAAAGAGCTTTGTGAGAGTTGTTTGCCAAGAGATAAAGTGGCTGTGCTCTTGGGTAAAGAGCAATACGATGAAGTGGCTCTTCTTTTTCATAGTCTGACAGATGAGAACGAAAAGACATGGGTCGTAGAAAAATGGATTACTCTTGTGGCCTCCACTCCTTGGCGCAAGTATGTTCCTTCCCTAATTGACTCTTTGTCTCCAGAAAAACAGTCTACTCTCTATTGTCAATTGGCCGGAACCCTATTGGCAGCGCACATTGTCATTGGTGTGCAACAAGTCATCAACGAAGCTTTGGCCAAGGCACGCCATTTACCACCTTTCGCACGTGCCGTTGCTTTTGCACGATTAGTCTCGATTTTGGGGAGAAAAGAGCGAAAGGAAGAGAGTGAAAGTGTGGCCCAGGAGGCCTTGAACATAGCCAATGAGCAAGCAAAATCTAGTAAGGAAGTGTTGCTCGAGGAACTGGGAGTACACAGTGCTCGTGGCGGATTATTGGCTTTTGCTCGTCTCATTTGTGCCCACCTCGAAGACGAAGAGAGAAGGGGAGCCGTCGAGGCAGAGATAGTCCTTACTCTCATCAAAAAAGGTGACAGACAGGGAGCACGTGAGGTTGTGGCTAGGATAAACAATCCAGAGGCCCGTGTCCGTGCTGGAGCGCTCTTTGTAGAGAGCTGCCTGCCTGTGCGCGGTGCTACCTGGGCCTTGCGCCAGGTACGGCTCATTCTCGAATTGGCAGACATGCGACAGGCAAACAAACAATCCCTCCTTTCTTTGGCACCAATTATCTTTCAATGTGCTCAAGACGAATGCCAACACAAAGAAGCAGAAGAGATTTTTGATGAGCTGTTGGAAATTTTATTGTCTGAAGAGCAGCCTTCTCAGCGAGCTGCCTGATCTTTTTAGTGGTTGGCGTAATAGATGGCGCCCATGGCGATGGAACATCCATAAAGGAAAGAGAGATAAAAAATAGCGCCCAGGCAACCCATTGAAAAGTCACCACGTTTTTTTTCGTCTATGCCTTTTTCATAAACGACACGTGTTCCTGCGAGGAAATCGCCCATCCTTCTCGTGCTAAAGAAGATTGTGAGCATGGCAGCTTCGAACCAATAAAGGCCCATCAATACCGAAAAGACATCGGGAGTTGGATCTTCATTGGCAGCTGTGAAGACAAACACTATAAAGAGGCCCAGACCAAAGGGCAGGAAATTCCGAATGATAGAGCGGAAGAAAGAACTTGGTCCCCAACTGCCATTAATCGTTCTGAGGCCAACGAGTCTTTTACCAAAGGAAGCACTGCCTCCCCAGCAATCTCGTAAAGTCATGTAAATGAGATAAAAAGAGAGTACGAAGAGGACTGTAGAATCCCTTTCGTATGAGGACATTTCGCTTTCGAAGAAACCGAGCAAGAAGAAGGCTGGGCACGTCAAAAGACCAATGGCCGTGTAATCAAACAAAACAGCCAGTACGCGCATGAATTGGTAAACACGTTTTTGGATGAATGATATCTCGCCATGTTTGTCCGTACCCGCAAGGCGGTGAAAATCTTTGGGGTTTTCCGACTTGATCATGTCAGAGATGTTTTTGGATTTGCTCGTTGGGACAGATTTGGGCGCTGGTTTGGGCTTGGGTTTTGCAACGGGCTTGGTTACAGGTTTTTTCGTCGGTTTGGTTGTGGCTTTGGGCGCTGGTTTGGCCGCCGCTTTGGGCGCTGGTTTGGCTTTAGGTTTTGGCTTTGGAACTGGCGGTGGCGTAGCCCTCTTCTCCTGAGTTGGAGCTGCCTTCTCCAAAGATTTGAAAAACTCTCCACAATCTTTGTATCTCTGGGCAGGATCTTTTTTCAGTGCTTTCAGGAGAGCTGCATTGAACTCATCGGAAAGACCTTCAATTGGCCGTGGCTCTTCATTGATGATGCTTTCTTGAAGACTGTCATCCTCGAATAGAGGGGGCACTGAAAGCAACTCATAGAGTATGACAGCCAAGGCATATTGGTCAGAAAGAGCGTCAGTAGTTTGGCCCTTCAGTTGCTCGGGAGAGATATAGAGAAGGGACTCAGGTTCCGTAACACCTGTTAGCTGGGTCATGGCATCACTTAGTTGGCGAGCAACGCCAAACTCTGTGAGACGGGCGCGGCGACCTTTTTGCTCTTCAGCCCAAACGATAGTTTCAGGACGCACGTCGCGATGAATGACACCAGCAGAGTGGGCATAATCCAAAGCCGAGCAGAGGTCTTTCGCCAATTCGAGAACTTGCTCTAGGGGAATGGTTGGATTGTTTTCGAGCACTTCGGCCAGAGTTGGGCCAGAGAGCAATTCTGTGACGAGGTAAACGGTGGTGCCATCTCGCTCGAAACTATAGAGGCGCAGGATATTGGGATGGGCCAGTTGGAGGGTGGCCACAGCTTCTTGGCGCATTCGTTTCTGGGCTTTGGGACTGCCCGAAAGTTCCGGAGGCAGAACCTTGACGGCAACGTGGAGTTCATTCAGTGTGTGATCGATTGCTTCGTATACGACGCCAAGTTCTGTGCGCGAGATTTCTCTGATGAGTTCGTATCTTTCCGAGAGTGTTTGCCCTGCAGAAACGATACAAACTGTTGCATTTGCCCCTGACTGACTTACGAGAGAACGACCACGTTTGCGCACGCCAGAGGTGGCGCCGCTGCGTAATCTCTTTCTTTTTCTCTCAGATGCCATCAGCCCGACTGTACAATGAAGCTAGAGGAGAAACAATAGATGTTTACAGGTTTACCATTGATGAAAGACTTGGCAAATTGCCAACGTATTCTGTTGGCAGGTGCTGGTGGAGGTTTTGACATTTTCCAGGGATTGCCTCTTTATCACGCTTTGAAAGCTGAGGGTAAAGAGGTCCTCTTGGCCAATTTGAGCTTTTCGCCTTTGGCTCATTCCGATGGTGAGAAGTTGGCTCCTGCCCTCTATAAGGTGACGAGCAAAACAAATGGCCACGAGAGTTATTTTCCTGAGATGTATTTGGCTCGTTGGTTTAAAGAAAAATTGGCAGAAGAGGTGCCAGTTTATTGCATAGAACGTACGGGTTATCTGCCTGTAGCGAATGCTTACGAAAAGCTCTTAGAACTCTTTTCACCTGATGCGCTCATACTCATCGACGGTGGCACTGATAGTCTCATGCGAGGTGACGAAGTCTCTTTGGCTACACCTCAGGAGGATATTGTTTCTCTCGGTGCAGCAGCAGCTTTGGGGCTCGATAAATCTTATCTCGTCTGCATTGGTTTTGGAGTGGATGCCTACCATGGTATTTGTCACTTCCAATATTTGGAGGGTGTCGCTGAGATCATCAAAGAGGGCGGATTTTTGGGTGCTTGGTCTTTGATGAAAGAGAGCAAGGAATTCGAACTCTTCAAAGAGGCTCTCGATTACACCAATGAAAGAATGGTTCGCCATCCATCCATAGTGGGGACTTCCATCAAGGCAGCCGTGGAAGGCGAATATGGAGATTATCACGCAACCTTTAGGACAGAGGGATCGACTTTGTGGATTAATCCTTTGATGTCACTCTTTTGGGCCTTCCGGCTAGAGGCTGTGACGAAAAGGATCATGTATCTGGATTTAATCAAAGAGACCATGCGTTATGAAGAGGTGTGCCGCATAATCGATGGATTTCGTGTGAGAACGAAATGCAAGAAATGGCAGGATTTGCCGCTCTAAACTCAAAAGCGAACTTGCAGCAATGAGACGGAACGGGCTGTCGATTCACGACGTGATTTCAATTCACGGCGACCATAATACCGGCCCCAGAGATAACCAATGGCAGCGCCTGCAGCCACGTCACCAAAACGATGATGGCGCGAACGTATTCGTGAACGACCGACCATAAAAGCCAAAGCGAGAAGTGGTTTACGCATGTGTTCGTGTAGTTCTCCAATAGAGCCTGCTTGGCAGAAAGCAACGGCTGTATGGCCTGAGGGAAAAGAAGAGTTCCAACGGCCTTCGCCCCGTGTTTCTGGCCTATCTACATTGGTGGCATATTTTAGTGTGTGCACTGTGACTCCTGAAGCGAAGAGAGCAATGCCATTCGTTCTCAGTGCTTGAAATTTTTCGCCTTGGTGGGTCAAATCGACGCCCAGGCTTACTCCGAAACTCGTATACCAACGGCCGAAGGGCTCAAAGTAGTCACATTTGGGACCTTTGGCAAAGAGAGGCTGAACAGTGATGAGGGTGAGAATCAATAAGTAGCTAATCTTCACTGATCAGTCGCTCCTGTCTGACGAGCCAACAGCCATGTTTTTCTTTTGGTGCTTTCTTGCCGTTGATCATAACAGCTACACCACCTTGGCGGGCAAGCCACTTCAAAAAAGGACCATCCGTTGACCAACTATTGCCAAAGGCAGCAAGGGGAAATACTTTTCTATTTTTGCCTGTTGTTAGTCGTCGTAAACGAAGAACCTTGCCTTCACCATAGTTGACGATAGGGTCTTTCAGTCGCCCCCTGCCATCTCGCTGTCGATTGATGCCTGTGAAGTTTTCGGAAGGTAGATAGGGGAGTGTTTTCTGGGCAGCTTTGACAAAGATTGAGGGGCTAGCCGAGACGATGTGTATCTGCACACCTGCTTTGTGCAGTTCTTCCAGGAAACCTATGGAGGAGTGGAAATAATGTTTCTGCAGTGTTTTGGCAAAGTGTTCATCAATGAGTGGATGAAGTTTTTCATATTGCTCTTCCGTCAAATTGGCAAAGAGCTCAGCCACATAAACGTACGCTTTCTCGTGGCTTTCTTGGAGGAGCTCTTCATACTTTTCAATGAAACGAGAAAAAGACTTTTCCTTGGCCAATCCTGCTTTGATGGCCTTTTCCGCCAAGCCCACATAGTGGTTTTCATATCCTTCAGTGATGTCACCGGCTACGATGGTGCCGTCGAAGTCAAAAAAGGCGGCAAAATCAAAATCACCACTTTGGGATACTTTGTTCTTGAGAGTTTTTATCTTGGCGATAATCTCTTCTGTTTGACTGTCAGCTGCATTTACTGTCATGCACATTAGAGTAAAAAGGCCAATGATGATAAGGAGGAGATAGTCATTTTTTTTCATTCTTCATCAATCGATATAGGGCAGCTCTAGCAGCTGCATGTCCTTTTTGCGCAGCCATTTCATAGAAATCCTTGGCTTTGTTCATGTTTCGTCTTACTCCGCTGCCACGCTCGTAACAGTTACCTAGATTGTGCATAGCGCCTGCGTGACCAGCTGACATTGCCGAGCGAAAGAGCTCAACAGCTTTCTTTTGGTCTCTCTCTACACCCCAACCCATAGCGTAAAAAACTCCCATATTGGTTTTGGCCTCAGCATCGCCCATTTTTGCGGCTGTACCGTACCAGTGGGCAGCTTTCTTGATGTCTTTTTTGACACCAATGCCGCGGTGGTACCATTCTCCAAGTTTCATTTGGGCAGTCACATCACCAGTTTTCGCTGCCTTGAGCATCCACTCCACAGCTTTGTCCACATTGGGCTGAATGCCTTCACCGCGATAATACATCTTGGCCAATAATCGCTGCGCCTCTCCATTACCTGCTTCACTTGCCCGTTGAAAGAGCCTGAAGGCATGGGCCATTTCACCACGGCGATAGTGAAGTTTTGCTCTTTTCAAGTCAGAGCCAGCACCTTTGGGGTCTTTGTTGATGTCGGCAACCCAGCTCACACCCATTTTATTGGCCAAGTTCCGGATGGCTTTGTCTTGGGGAGCAAGTCGCAGGGCTCTTTGGGCGTAACGAGT
This sequence comes from uncultured bacterium, assembly GCA_964643655.1. Lineage (GTDB taxonomy): Bacteria > Muiribacteriota > UBA6191 > CAZXTJ01 > CAZXTJ01 > CAZXTJ01. Next base: position 1,979 of record CAZXTJ010000203.1, on the reverse strand, counting down.
GGCTTTTTCTGTGTAACCAACTCTGTCACAGGCTTTGGCTAGGTTTACACAAAGGGAGAGTTGCTCTTCTTTGGAGAGGAGCCAGGGGCGCATGAGCAAGAGTCTTTCCCAAGATGCTATGGCTTCTGGAAACCGATTGGCGCGGTAGTGGTCCAATCCGTCATTAAAGAGGCTGAGGTTGGGGCCCATTGGTTCCTGAGCATTAATGACCGAGACTAGGGTCAAGAATAGTAACAAAGTGAATATGTAACGGACAAACATTGGTGCCTCCTCTATATCCAAACATGTAGCATGTATGGACTACTACAATCATTGGTGCAAAAGAACTCCCTTTCGTTACGGAGTTAAAGTAAGATGAGGTCATGCGCTCAATAGGCATAGAAAGATATGAAAAGGTCGTCTTTTACGTGGCTGATAGTGAAGCCAAGGAAGTACCGGCCTTGTCTATGTTGCAAGAAGATCCTGCCAAATTGTGGCTAGAGGTAGGCCAGCTGCGCAAAGAAGCTGCTGAAGGTAGTCCTGACGACTTGATAGAAGTGATTGCCGCTTTTGCGCAGAAGCGCTCTGAAGGCGGTTCTGTAATCGTGCTGACAAATCGCAGTGATGAACTCTTTCAACGGGCCGGTTGTTCGGAAGTAGTGCAGCTATGTGGTTCTGTTTTTACCTCACGTTGTACAAGTTCGCGTTGTGAATTGACTCCCTTTCGTGACGAAGAGTCTCACGAAGATGATGTGCCTGCCTGTCCCCTTTGTTCCTCTCGCTTGCGGCCCGACTTGCTCTTGGCAGGCGAGGAGATAGACGGACGCGTGGAGTGGCATGCCAAAAGGGCTTTGAAAGCTTGTCAGATGTTCATCGTTGTTGGTGATAGCGATGTGTTGCCCAAGGTAGAGGCTTATCTCTCTTTGGCAGGTGAACACAATGCGAGAACAGTGATGGTCACACCAAGGACTTTGGGGCCAGGCGTTGCTGCAGAGCGTGGTTTTAGCGACGAAAGAGTGGGCGAGCTTGCCCAGGTGCTTGCACAATTATTGGGGTAAAGTGCCGCCAACAGTTTCCATGAGTTGTCGCAGGTATTTGAATAGTTTCCGTGCAGCTCTAGGTGGTTTTTCTGCTTCTGCCTCTTTTTGTGCCTGACGAGTCAAGTCGGCGATTTTTTCCTCTTCGCAATCAGGATATTTTTCCATTATCTCGCCAAGGACCTTCTTGTCGCCATTGACCAATCGGTCGCGCCATTTTTCCAGGCGGTGGAAAGAGCGCTTCTCTGCATCTTTGGCAGAATCCAGAATACGCATGACCGTCTCGATGGGTTTGGGATCAATTTTGCGCATCAGTTTCCCAATGAACTGTTTCTGCCTTCGCAGGGCTCCGCGAGAATCTATGCTTTTGGCAAAAATAATGGCCTCTTCCAAATCCTCAGGTAGCTCGAGAGATTTGATTTTCTCTTCTGTCAATTCCATGAGGCGTTCACCCAATGCTTGAAGATCTTCTGCCTTTTTTCGTTTCTCTGATCTCGATGGTCTCGTCGTGCCATCTTTCCTACGTGCCATGGGCATTTGTGGGCCGCCTTTCCATTCACTCCAATGTTACCACTAGTCGATAAGCTTAGTGGGTGGTGAAGTAATGAAAAATATAGCTAGTTGTCTCTTGTTGGTGGTTTTGACGGTCAACCTCTCTTTGGCAGCACGTACGCCTGTGCAAAAGGGACAGTTTCTTCCTTTGCGTAAAGCTGCAGCTCCGGCAATTGGTGCAGTCATTGGTGTCGATGGTTTGGGGCAATACAAACACTCCACAGGTTTTTTCGTTTCTCCAGCAGGCCATATGGTGACGACAATGCACGTCGTTGGTGATGAAAAGGATGTTCTCGTTTGGGCTCCTGGTTGGCAGTCCACACAAAAGATGGACGTTTTGCTCAATTATCCCAAGGCCCATCTTTCTTTATTGGCTCCTACTGAGGAACAGTCCGTCAATCGACAGTCCTA
>CAZXTJ010000202.1:0-12360 GCA_964643655.1 uncultured bacterium | reverse complement strand
ACTGCTGTCTCGTGGATCTTCATGTTGCAAAGCCTCCTAACAGAAGAGCCTCTAACTTCAGCGTATTATAGGCGTAGAGTGCCTCTTCTGCAACAAATGCGGGTTCACATGACGGTGAACTTCAAAATTCCTTCCACAGCAACTTTGCCATCGACAGTTGCTTTGGCGTCTACGTGACCCATGACCCCCTTTATTTTCTTCACAGTAATTTCCATCCGTACCTGGTCACCAGGAAGGATTGGTTTCCTGAACTTAATTCGGTCGAGCCCAGTGAAGAAGGGGATTCTACCGAGGTGTTCGGGCATTGAGAGAATACAGACACCGGCTACTTGAGCCAAGGCTTCTACCATCAAAACGCCTGGCATAACAGGTTGACCAGGGAAATGGCCTTGGAAGAACGGTTCATTTACTGAAACATTCTTGATACCAACGGCGTGTTTTCCCACATCCATCTCTACAATTCTATCTACGAGAAGGAATGGATAACGGTGTGGAATGATCTCACAGATCTTCTCAACGCTAATATAATCAGGTTCAGGCAGATCTTTGACGATTTTACCCGATTTGATGAGTTCTTTGACGAGCCGAACATTGTGACAATGGCCTGAGCGGATACAGACGAAATGTCCTTTGATACCGGCACCTAGCAACATCAAGTCACCAACGAGATCGACCATTTTGTGGCGAACGAATTCGTCTTCAAAACGTAATCCGCTTTCGTTGAGTACTTTGTCTTCATCAACGACCACGGCGTTGTCCAAGCTGCCACCTAGACCTTGTCCATTGGCTTGTAGTGCTTCTACTTCTGATTTCAGACAGAAAGTACGAGCAGGCAAGAGCTGTTCTCGCAGGGTGGACTGATCCAAGGTAAGTTCCTTGAACTGATAACCAATGATGGGGTTTTGGTAATGAAGGGTATAAGAGATTTTGAATTCTTTTGAAGGAAACACTGTAATGGAGCCATGTTCATCAGCGTAAGTACAAGGCTCTTTTACACGGTAGACATTTTTCGCTCTATTGAGTTCCTGCAAGCCGCCTTCGAGGATTGACTCAAGAAATGGTTTTGGACTGCCATCACCTGCAGGAGGTTCAGGTCCATCGAGTTCGACCAAAAGGTTGTCTATACCTGCGCCAGAACAGGCTGCCAAAAAGTGCTCAATAGTAAAAACACATTCTTCACCAATCTTGAGGTTGGTTCCTCTATGGTTTTCCTGAGCAAGTTGGGGAGCTACTTTGAATTTGGGGTTGTCAGGTAGATCAGTTCTCTGAAATATAATGCCTGAACCAGCTTTTGCTGGTTTCAAGGTCATTGTTGCTTCTTTGCCAGTGTGGAGACCGATACCCGAAATGGTTGTTTCGTTCTCGATAGTGTACTGCAACTTATCTCCCATTACCTTTCTCTCCCGCTTTAGAAGGCCATCTTGAAGGTAAATCCCGAGACGACCTCAGACTGCAATCCAGCCTCTTTGATGTCCATTAGGTACACGAATGAACCTACACTCTGCGAGACATGGTACAGGAAACCTGAGTTTATGTCTCTCTTCAATCCATCATATTCACCTAAAAAGAGCACTTGTTTTGAAATAGGTGTCTCGAAACCACCCATAAATCTAACTTTGCCAAACATTGATCGTTCGCTGATGAGGCCCATATGTAAGACAAAATCAGCCTCAGTCGCTTTTGTACTCATCACTCCATAAAAAGCTTTGGAATTTTCGTTGGCCATGTCGAGGAAACCAATAGCCGTAGCTGGAGTAGCATCATCCTTTGTGGCCACATCTTGAGAGAGTTGGTATTTCAGACTCAAGCCCGTCTCACCATCACTGGGTTTTTGGAGTGCCAATTCGCCTGTTTTTTCCCAAGCATAGTTAAAGGAGGTAACGATGTCCGAATCTTTATTGTCGTAATTTTGCGGAGCAACGGTCCCGCCAGAAGATAGATATGCCGTGGGAATGGTGATGAGTCCGCCAGGACCTCGCAATGTTGGTCGAGCCAGCAAAGGAGAGGTCATCAGGCAGAGGGCAAGAAGGCCAAAAAGGATGTATTTCATGAATTTCCTTACTCTTCGTTCTCTCTGTCGAGAGCAGCCAATTGCCGCTCTACTTTGGCCAAACGACGGACCATAGAGGGAAGTTTTGGCAAAGAAGCCAATATCTTCCGCTCTTCATTGTGAGGTCGAGCCGGAAAACCTGAGACGAAAGAACGTGGTGGAATGTCGCGAACGGCAACGCCACGTGCTGCAATGGTCGTCCCTTCACCAATGGAAAGGTGACCTGAAGTAGCAGACTGACCAGCAAATCGACAATTCGCACCAACCTTGGTTGAACCAGAGATACCCACTTGGGAAACGAGAGCGCAGTTTTCACCTAGCTCTACATTGTGACCAATTTGAATGAGGTTGTCCATTTTGGTTCCTTTACCAATGACGGTTTTGCCAATGGTTGCCCTATCAATACAGACAAGTGAACCAATCTCGACATCATCTTGAACTTCAACGATACCTATCTGCGGAATCTTGTGATATTGACCCTCATGGTGAACGAAACCATAACCATCTGTACCGATGATAGAGCCACCATGAATGATTACGCGGTCGCCGACAGTACAGAACTCACGAATGGAAACGTTGTGGTGAAGGTGACAAGAGGCACCAACGACACAACCGTAGGCTATGTTTACGCTTGGTCCTATCTGTGTATTGTCGCCAATTGAAGTGTTGCCTTCAATGACGGCATAAGGACCAATGATTACGTTTTCACCAAGCTTGGCATCTTCTGCGATGATAGCTGTTGGATGTATTGCGACAGTCGGTTTGGGTACGACTGGAGCAAAGGTTTTCAACAACTGTGCAAAAGACCAATATGGGTTGTCCGCCTCAATGAGGGGAATATCCAAATCGACTTGTTCAGCCGTTCCTCGAGGTACGATGGCTGCTCCGGCTTTGTTGCCAACGAGCTTTTCAACGTACTTCTTGTTGACTGCATAGGTGATATCGTCGGCAGTGGCATTGGCAATTTCTGCAACACCAAATATCTCGACGTCGCCAGGACCAAATAGTTTGCCCGAAGCGATTTCTGCCAACTCGCTAATGGAGAAGGCAGGTCGCGTTTTGGAGGTCATCGCTCGAGTTGCCTCAAAACTTGGTTGGTGATGTCAGTGGTGTTACCATAATAAATCCACTGCTTCTCTTGAACGAGATCGAGTCCCATTCGGCGAGCCACGCTATTGATGGCACCATTGATTTTGTTGCGAATGTTCTCGAACTCTTTTCGTTCGATATCTTCCAACTCAGTTTTATATTTCTCGAATTTGCCCTTCATTCCCTGGAATTTTTTCTGCCAGGCAGTGACCAATCGGCGCTGTTCGTTCTCTTTGCGTTTGAGTTCGTCAGCACTGTAGTTAGCACGATTGGCGCGCAAATCTTCTTTCAAACTTTCCAGGGCTAGTTCCTCTTCTTTGAGGCTATATTTTTCTTTATCAATGACACCCTGATATTCATCTTTTTTCTCTTTGATGTAGGCTTGGCTCTTGGTTACTTCTTTGTACTGTCGATAGAGTACGCCCATATCGACTACGCCGATTTTGATGGCTTTACAATTTGAGGGAAGGGCTGTGTACAAGAAGCCCAGTAAGAACAAACATGCGAAGAGCTTGCTACGCATCTTTCATCACTCCTTTTCGATGTGACTTTATCTCGACATTTCAGGAATTCGGCACTATACCAGCTTCGGTCATCTTGCGCAAGGCGGCTAAACTACCTCCACTCATGGCTTTTGTTGGCCATTTGACCTTTTTGTTATGCTAGATGGCCACATAATCTCTTGGATCTACTGGACGGCCATACTTGCGCACTTCCAAATGGAGATGTGGACCAGTGGATAAACCAGTGGTTCCTACGCGAGCAATCGTTTGTCCAGCTTTAACGTGTTGTCCTACTTTTACGTTGATGCTCTTGCAGTGAGCATAACGAGATGAATACTTCTTACCGTGTTTGACGACGACGACTTTGCCATAACCGCGCAACCAACCAGCAAAGGTGACTTTTCCAGCAGCGATAGAACCAATGGCAGTTCCTTGACGAGCTGCTAGGTCAACACCACAGTGAAAGAGTCTTCTCTTCAGAATAGGATGTATTCTCCAACCAAAGACTCCGCAAAGACGACCTCTCAAAGGACGAGCATATTTGCCCTTCTTCTTGTTTCGTTTGCTGAAGAGTGACTTCAAGGTTTTGGGGTCACGGACTGGAATGGTAAGGCGTTGTCCGGGGAAAATCGTGCGGTATTTGATGTCATTGTGAGTGATGAGCTCTTTCAAAGGAATAGAATAGAGTTTACTCAACTCCCACAATGTTTCGCCCTGATTGACAATGTGGACGATACGGTTTGCCGTAGAAATGTTTAACACCTGGCCGGGACGCAGGTGTTCGGGATCTATGACATTATTGTTCAGCAGTAGGCTGGCTACTGATGTACGAAGTTTTTTTGCGATTGTGTAGAGATTGTCTCCGGCTTGCACTGTATAAGTGGCTTTTCGACCTTTGACAGGTTTAGCAGCTTTTTGGGCTTTGGCCAGTTTGGCTTGTTGTTCTTTTGATACGGCCAATTGCAGTTTTTGACCTGGACGAATATTGCTGCGAGATGGGATTTTGTTCCAGTTCATCAGCTGGTCTATTGTCACGCCATATCGACGGGCCAATTTCCACAAACTCTCCCCACGTTTGACAGTGTGGGTTATTACTTCATTTTTCTTGACTGCAGGTTTTGGTTCTACTTTGGCTACTGGTTGAGGAACAACTGGAGCAACAACCTCTGCTGGAGTTTGGTTTTCAACACTTGTTGTCGTCTGAGCAGCAATTACACTGTCGATGGTTGGCTCATTTGTTGTTTCTTGGAGCATTGGTGGATGGGTTGTTTTTTCTTGGAGGACTGGTGCTTCGGACAAGTCTGATGGATCGTCTTCTTCTCCTGGCAATGTGGAGAGAGCACCTGGCTCAAAGTTGGCGGGAGCTAGCTCGAGGGGAGCTTCCAAGTCAGCTTCTACGGGCTGAGGACCTTCTGGAGTCCTGAAATTCGTTGAAACGCTTAGCATTGGACGCTCGAAAGAATCATCATCTCTGCCTATTGCCAATGCCTGAAACACGATGAGCATGCTAACCAGGGCGAGGAGTATCAAATATCCTCGAGCTGAGTTGTCATTCGCCATGGGTCGATAAGCCTCTCCGTTATTTTTAGCAATGTCCCTATTTTTCTTTCGGCGTGGAGAAGCGCGAACCTGAGCGATTTAATACAAAAAGATGGAGAAAAAGGTAAGAAATGTCGCTTTAGTAATCCAAAGGACCGAGGAAATCGAGATTATCGCCTGTCTCAGAGGGGATTGGCGGCGCAGAGATGTCGTGAGGAATAGTGGGATTGATTGGCACTCTCGAAGTCGATGCCGTTCCAATTCGGACGATGGCCGTACGAGCCAAATACTCGTCTTGTTTTTCGTAGAGTAACTCTTCACGGTAACTCACACCATCGAGTGTGAAAAAAGTACGAAAGACTTTGATGGCATAACCATCGATACCGATTTGGTCAATGACTTCCAGCCCTCGCAATAGACTGGAGTCTTTCTGAATCTTCGTTTCGTAAGAGATTTTCTGCAAACGTCCTAAACGTATATCTATCTTATAAGGCAATTCTCTAATACCCAAGGCCTTGATGGTCAAAGAACCCTGCTCGGCAATACCTTCTAAAAGAACAGGAAAGTCGAGAGTATTCTGAAATTTGAAGTCAGCGCCAGATGTGGCAACTGTTGCCTCTAGGCCCTGTTTGCAGTAATCGAGAGCTGGAGTGTAATAATCACTGATTTCGCGCTCGATGATTTTCACACCCAACAAGAGGATAGGTTTGTATAAGGTCGTAGCAACCTGCCTGACACCAGCTTCAATATCTGGTTCTACTTTGTCTTTGAGGACAACAGGTACCTGCTGGAACTCATTCTCTTCTGTACGTGGACCAACAATGTCATTAAAAGAGAAGATCTGACCAGGATTGATGATTTGTCCCTGCAGCTTGGCCAGGCTCTGTTCGATGTTGGCAACACGTGGTCTGTCGTTTACGTCATAACGAGTTGTTGTTTCAGCCAGTAACTTTGTGAAGCCATTCTCTGGATCATCGAGAGGAACCACTTTTACAGTTCCACCTTTTTCCAAACTGGCCAATTCGACGACACGATATTCAGACAAGGGCTCTGATTTGAAAGACTTTTCCAAGGCATCAATGACGCGCTGAACAGCCATTTCACCAGACAAAATGGTCAATTCGACCTGACCTGGTTCGGCAGATGGTTTGGCGAAAATCTTTGCTCGCGAGACTCTTTTTAAGGTCTTGGCAATATTGGGCAAAGAAAACTCACTATTAATCCTTGGCTCCCAAGACAATTTCACCAGGGGATAATCAAGGTATACAAAGTTGGATATGCGCTCGAGAACAGTTCGTTTGCGACCAACCTCTAAAGCGTCGAGCAAGATTTTTCCTGCGTCGAAGGTGAGTTTGAAATGTTCTCCATACCGTAATATCCATAACCTGTCTCTGTACTTTAGGTAAATCGGTTTTGAATAGGTACTGCGCACAATCTGTTCTATGCGTGACAGTGCTTTTTCCTGGCGCAAATAGCCCAAATCGTGGCCCAGGAAGGTAACACCAGGAACGATACCAGTGTTTTCGAAATAAATCTTCAAGAGGTAATAACTACAGGCCACCAAGATGACAGTAGTCAAAGTGAAAACGAGAGCTACCTCACCGGCCCCCCGCCGGTTTCTCAGATCCATTCTATGCCCTCTTTTCGACGGTGCAACATAGCAACACCGAGCAAGAAGAAGAAGAGGGTCGCTGCCCAGAACAACCAGCTGAAGAACTCTAAGGCGTCAGCACCAGGGCCTTGTGAGAAGGCAACTGAGAGTAACCAACCACCTAGAGCAGCTTGAAGCATGAACCAGAAACCCAACTGACAGAAGAGCGAAATCAATGCATCTCCTGTGAAAAGCGGGCCAGTTCCAGGCAACAAGGTTCCTGTGATGTAAGCTTTCTTGACTGTGAAATCACGAACTTCATTGGCAGAAGCACGACGTTCTTTCTTCAGAGTGTCGCTAGCTTCTTCGCTTTTGTCAGCGCAATCGTCACAGAAAGCTTTGCCTTCTATGACTTGTTGACAGAGGTTACAAGTTGCCACGTAACACTGTGAACATCGACCTGCAACGATGTCCATACGTTCACGCAAGAAGAGCAAGAAACCAATCAAACCACCACCAATGACGAACCAAGTAATGAAACCAATGAGGTTTGCATTGAGACGGAAGAAGTTTGAAGTAGAGAAGAAAGAGAAATGTGAAGAGAAATGCTCTACATCCAGTGGAGCATCCATCAACACCAGTTTGGCTACAGTAGAAGGAATTGCTCTGTAGCGAGACAATTGATGTTCCTCAGTAGCCAAGGCTTTGGCCCAACGCATGTATTGCTCGGCTTTGTCCTGATGTCCTTGGAAGGAATGGACAGCAGACATATTGTAAAGAGCAGGTATGGACTTGGCTTCAATGCTGAGAACCTTCTGGAAATAATCTTCAGTGGCTTTTTTGTATTCGCCTTTACGAGCAGCGATGACACCAAGATTTAACAAAACACCTTCGTGTTCACCTTGTTTGGCCAATTTGGTGAAGACCTTCTTGGCCACATCCAAATTGCCCTCACGCAAACTAATCAAGCCATAGGCGTAGTTTAGTCCAAAGTCTAAATCGTGTTCTTCCGACTGAGTCTTAAAGAAAGGTTTCGCCTGCTCAAAATTGCCAGAACGAACGTTTTCTACATGTTTTATCAACTCGAAATTTTCGAAGAAACTGACTGGTAGAAGCAGAGGAATGAGCATCAACATAATGCCAAGCATAAGATAAGCAATACGTTCACGGTCATTCATCAGAGGCCACAAAATGGCAGGTAAGAAAATAATCAGACCCGTGGCAAAAGAGAATAAGAAGATGGCTGCCATCGCCGTGAGACCAAGAGTCAATACAGCACCTTTGGCTGCAATGAACTCGGCAAATACGTGATGGAGCATTTCAAAATATTTGATGGTGAGCGCAGTGGCTGTTGCCAAAATAGTTGCCAACACAGCAATAAAGAGCAACAAGCCAACTTCACAGAAAACAATTTTGCGCACCCACTGCTGAGAAATTGCCTGAGCAGTCCAATCAATGAGTTGGCCAATGGCGGCAATTGGGCTGCCACGTCTATATTCGAACCAAGCTCGAACGAGGTAATAATTCAAAGAGCGAGGTGAATAATGTTTGGCCTGTCGCAAGAGAGCATTGGCCACATCTTGTTTTCCCTGGCTCTCGAAACGTTCTGCTTCGATGAGCAAGTTATTACAATGAAGTGAACTATTGGGAATGCCTCGAGCCAGGTCAATGTCACCAACGAGCTTCAAGTGAGCCATGGCTCGGTCTTTCAACCGCCATAACAAAGCCTGAATACCCATATAAAAATGCCATTTGGATGAATTTGTTTTCTCTGAGAGAACTTCGTGGAAAATCTCATCAGCCTTCTTGCGCATTTCAGCAGCACTATCAGCTGGTGCGCCTTGAGCCTGTACACCCAAAACCCAGGCATAAACAAAACGACCTAAGGAGTTATCTGGAGACTCATCCATGAAAATCTCCATACCTTTGAGCAGCTTTTTATCGAGATGGGATGGACTCAAATGCTCTGGATTAAAAAGCACACGAGCCGTATCCACTTTACGTTGAAGCTCTTTGACCTCTTCTTCAAAAGTGACCATGGTACCCTTGGCCGTGCGGCTAGAGCGATGTAACTGGTCAGCCAGAAGACTACCTTCTTTGAAGAAGAGAGAGTTTTTGTCTGCATTGTTCAAGAATGTCTTGAGAAGACCAGCAGCTTCTTTCTTTTTACCAATCTTGATGAGGAAACGAACACAGAGATAACGGTCGAGATTGTGCACCTTGGGATGGTCCACGAATTTGACGAACATAGCAAACGTTGGAGTGTCTTCTTTGGGATCGAAGTGCTCCAAGAACCTGTTCATAGCCTTTTCAGCAGGATCTTTTTGTCCAAGTTGGTTGTAGACCTTACCAAGCAAATACTCTATCCAAGCGTGATTTGGATTTTTCTGATATAGGTCCTCTGTGAAATACTGCAAATCCTGCAAATTTGACTTGGAGACTTTGGGCACGATAGTGCCCAACTCGAGGAAAACACCAGGTTCGATAATCAAGTTGGACAGAAGAAGCAAATATTCATCGAAAGCATCGTCTTCGCGTTTTTCTTTGATGGCTCTGTGGGCTGTCATGATGTGATAACCCTTGAAACCGGCGCGAGTCAGCTTTTCATAAATGACCAGCTTGCTCTGGGCAGCATGAGAAACAAGTGAACCAGGTGACTTCTCTTGCACCTTCTTCAAAGAAGAGCGAGCTAGGGCAAGGCGTTCCGTGAACTGCGATTTTCGCTTGGCTAGCTTTGCCAAACGGGTATAACACTCACCCATCTGCAAATAAACCTGAGTGAAATTTGGATTGATGTCAATGGACTGCAAGAAACAGAAGAGAGCTTTTTCGTATTTCCCCTGATCCATGAAATCGAGACCATCGAGGAAAAGGTTTTCAGCGTCAATGTCTCCAGGATTTTTACCAATGTCGGTAAAGGGCTCATCACCTTTACTAGGTTTCTTGGCTTCTGGTTTCTTCGGTTTTCTCACCGTTTCATTATTGACATCTTTAGAAGTCCATCTTGGTCTAGTATCAATGGGATCTACTCTAACTTCTCCCCTGTCGAGTTTCGCAGCTTTATTACGTACAACAGGTGCTTTGATTCGTCCGCTATCAATGAGATTGATAATTTTTCTAGCCCAAACGGTATAGCCAGTTCTCCCCATTTGGCGTTCGAGCCTGAGCACCCTTTTGGCTACTCGTTTGGCTTTTTTGAATTTGCCCATTTTAACAAGCGTTTTACCGAGGGCTTTGAGGCATTTGCGGTTGGTTTTCTTAACACGCAGCAAAATGAGAAAGTGTTTGGCAGCTTCACCAAATCTTCCCAATTTGTAACATTCAATGCCAGCAAAATAGCGGGCGCGAAGGTTACCTGGGTCTAGATGAAGGATTCTTTTCCACCAGCCAAGGGACTGTTCGAAGAGATCAGCTTGATCTCTTTCGTTGGTCATTTGCAGGGCTTGTTTATGAAGGGCACGAGCAAGAAGACGCATTGCCGTCTTGTTGTTCGGCTTTTGCTCAATCACTGATGTCCACTGCAAGATGGCTCCAGTAACGTTCCCCATAGCCGCTAGTTCTAATCCTAGATGAAGGAAGATTACTGGGGCTTTGCGCTGCTGAAGGATCTCTTGGAAGACTTTTTTGGCTTTTAGGTGGTTGCCTTGTTGGGAATAGGCTTTACCGAGGAGGAATTGCAGTCGAATGTCTCTGGGGTTTTTGCGAACCATTCGTTCTAGGTTCGACACACTCGAATGCAATGAAGAAACGACGAAGAGAAATGCGCAAACCACCAATAGCAGACGCATCAATCCTATTCGTCGCTTCAAGCCTTACCTCTATTTCCGAGCCGCTTATTGCGGATCGATGAGGAAGAGCACCTGGCCTTCCTGTACGGGCTGTTCGTTCTCTACGAGTATTTTGACGATTTTTCCACGGATATCGGATTTGATTTCGTTCATGAGTTTCATCGCTTCGATGATACAGACTGGCTGACCTGGATCAACGATGTCGCCAACTTCCACGTAAGGTGGTTTGTCAGGAGCTGGGCGGCGGTAGAAGGTGCCGACCATTGGTGAGGCGACGGTAGCGTATTCGTCGTGATCGAGTGTTTCCTCGGCTGGTGCTGAGTCTGCAGTGGCTGCTGGTGCTGTTGCAGGAATAGCTGCAGGAGCTGCTGCAATCGGTGCAGGCATAGATGCTACACGTGATCCTGGAGGAACTGTGGATAGGCGGATACGAATGTCTTTTGTATCGAGCTCGAATTCTTCGAGATCAAATTCTTTTACTAATTCCAAAATCTCGCCAGTGGTGTCGAGAATACTTTTCATCCCTGTCTTTTCCTTTCATACTCTGCTTCTTTGCGCAACTGGCGCAAGCGGTGAAAGACTCCCGCTTTTGACAGTGGCGGCTCTAGTCGCTGGCCGAGCTCTTTAAGGGTCAAGCTCGGGAAACGGCAGCGAGCTTCAGCTACTACTCGCAGCTTTTCAGGCATGTGTTGTAGTAGCTCAGATTTTTCCAAAAAACGTACCGCTTCAATATCGGCCGCAGAGCTTACACTACTTCGTCTCAGGTTTCCAACTTCGCAGTTGACTCCCCTGTTGACTTCGTTCTTCAACTCTTTCGTGATCAAGATGTCTTGTAGCAGTAGTACTGTTGTTGTAGCCCCTATTTCATTGAGTATCACTAGTATGTGTTCCGAAGATTTTGCATAAAGGACTGCTCTTTCGCGTCTTTTTGTATGACGAAGGGTGAGTCCCAATTTTTTTATGGCCGAGTCTGCACTTTTTTTTGGCCAATGGCGTGGTAAGCAGATTTCGAGGTGAAATCCCTTTTTGGGGCTCGAAATGTAGCCACCTTTCCAATAGAGTCCTCGTAGAAAGGCCCCAGCACAGCAGTGTCTCTTGCGGGCCTCTGCTTTGACGACGGCCAAGGCAGCCTCTGAGTTGGTGAAATCATCAAACTGGGTAATGGATAGTTCCATCCGATGGCGGCCAGGTGTGGAAGCCGATGGTCTTTGGTGAAGTTGCACTGGATGTTGGCGGCCCAACACGTGTCGGCAGAGCTGAAGTAGTCGCTGGGCAAAGAGTACGTCATTGGTGTGCACTTCAATGCGGCCGTTCCGTTTGGCTGGTGTCATTGTTGCCAGGAGAGTAAGTAGTTCGGTGCGCGCGCAGCAGGAGTCTTCATCGTATTGAATGGCCAAGAGGTCCTTGTGGACGTGACCATTGAATGACGTTGGCTCGCGCATGTTTTGTTTACCTCTCAAAAGGGCACAAGAAACCTCGGAACGACGGATTTATTCATTAAATTAAAACATAAGAAAGGGCATCAGGCAAGGCTTGCCGGTGCCTTGGAAAGCAGCTTGACAAGAGCTGCCGCCGTTTTTCTGGGGTCATGGCGAACGAGGCCGTCCAAAGAGAGCAGATCATCTTCTATGACTTTGATGTCAAAGCGCGAGCGGAAGTCTTCGTCCACGTATACTGTGTGAGAGCCTTTTCTCTCGTAATTGAGTAGTCGTTCTTCACCGATTTTTCGGCCATTGACCAAGACTGCATCTATTCTTTTCAGCGGTGTTGTGTCCAAAAGGGCGTGAACGTGTTCAGCGA
>CAZXTJ010000201.1:0-12387 GCA_964643655.1 uncultured bacterium | reverse complement strand
CAGCACTCAGAAACCCGAGCAGCACTCAGAAACCCGAGCAACCCTCAGAAACCCGAGCAACCCTCAGAAAAGCTCGAGCAAACTTCAGAAAAACCTGAGCAAACTTCAGAAAAGCTCGAGCAACTCAGACAAAGTCGATACGATGGGCACCGAACACTTTTCCAAGCGATGGCGCGCTTGATTGCCACCATCGATGAGAATGCACTCTATACCCATAGCCGAAGCCACTTCGTGGTCGTGAATAGTGTCACCTACCATGACAACATCTTCTGTAGGCAATCCTAGCTCTTTAATCCACTGCAGACCATTGTCCACTTTGCCGTGAGCATAATAATCAGAGGCTCCAATGAGTTTCTGAAAATGCTGCTCAATCCCAAATGAAGCAACTACGCGATGTAACCACGTCTCTTTGTAAGCAGATAAAATGGATTGAGTGCCACCACGACGTAAGACCTCTTGCAGGACAAAGCGCGCATCGTCACGAATGGAACATTCCTGCAAACGACGCTGATACTCTGTCATGAACTCAGTGCCGAGTTCCTCGAAAGTGTAGCTATCCAAATCAAAACCTGCAGAGAGGTAATAATCTTTCACAGGAAAGTCGAAGACTTCGCGGTACCGCTCTCCAGTGAGCTCTTCCAAACCGTGTTTGGCGAGCAACCAATTGATGGTTTCCAAACACAACCAAGCATCATCAAAGAGGGTACCGTTCCAGTCCCAAATGATGTGGCGATATTTTTTTAGTTCGCTCACTTTTGTTAAACAGCTTTCATTGCTATTCAAATAGCATTCATAGCTAGCGAAGCTTTGAAAGCCTCGCCAGCTTTTACAGCATAGGTTCAGAGGCTTGCGCGAACTCTTAGAGCTCTTTGGTCAGCTCGCCAAGAACTTTGTCTTCAGCTTGCTGTGCCAGTCTTTTGGCTTCGTCGAGCAACTCGTCAGCTTCTTTTTTCTTCGCTGCGCCCCACTCTTTGTCTTCCAAACCTGGCAAGTTGATGAGGACGTTGTAATAAGCGCCTTTAGCACCTGCGAGGGCGTTGAGACAGCCACAGCCGCCATCGGAAAGAGAATTGGGATTGCCTTTTTCGAGCACGTCTTGAGCTATGCGCAGAGTCTCCACACAGTTTTTCAAAGTGGTCAAAGGCACTTCGATACCGTTTTTCGTGGCAGCTTCCATGGCTTCACCACGATTAGGATCTTCTTTGTCCATCTTCATTGCTGCCATCATTTTGTCGAAGGCTTCAGCGTCGGTGACGATGAGGTCAGTCAACTCGGTGCGCAGTTTCTCAGCCTGAGAACGAACGACTTTCAGCTCTTCTTTGACGTCGGCAAAGCGGCGTTTTGGGATGGTCAAGTTACAGTGCATAGCAACGAGAGCCGCACCTGTTGCTCCAGCACCAGCAGAAACGGAACCGCCACCAGGAGCAGGTTTCTTCGATGCCACTTCATCAAGGAAAGGTGCCAAAGAACAAGCAGGCTCACTCTTGATGGACTGCAAACGGTTTTCGATAATCTGGTCGTTTTTGAACTCAGGGAAGAGCTGCAGATAATAATCAGCGGCCTTCACCAAAGCCTCTTGGGGGACGAGTCCGACGATTTCGCTTTCGAGAATGCCCACACCGTAACGAGCAGCCTCACGGCGAATGAACTCCATTACTCGGTGCATTGGGCTACGTTTGTAGTTGATGAGGTTCATGGAAACCTGAGCCAAGTTGCGCTCTTTGATTTCGAAACCGAGGCCACGAACGAAAGTAAATCCACCAGTTTTGCCACGAATGGCACGGGCAATCTTCTTGGCGATTTTGACGTCGCTCGTTGTCAGGTTCACATTGAATGCAACCAAAATCATCCTTGCGCCAACGGCTGTACAACCTGCTGTGGGGTGAACTTTCTTTTCACCAAAATCAGGTTCTCTCTCAGGATTGTCAGCGATGTCATCGCGAATACCTTCGAACTCGCCTTTGCGGATGTTGGCCAAATTCTCGCGCTCAGGCTTCTGAGCAGCTTTGTCATAAAGGTAAACGGGAATTTCCAGCTCTTTGGCCATTCTTTCGCCAAGTTCTTTGGCCAGCTGTACACACTCTTCCATCTTGATACCTGAGATGGGCACAAAAGGAACAACGTCTGTGGCGCCCATTCTTGGATGTTCACCTTCGTGGTTGTTCAAGTCGATTAGTTCTGTCGCCTTTTTTATACCCTGGAAAACGCCTTCTTTGACGGGACCAGGTTCGCCAGCGACAGTGACGACGGCGCGGTTGTGGTCAAAGTCCATCTCTTTGTCGAGGAGGTTACATCCAGGAACGGCAGTCATTGCCTTTACGATAGCGTCGATTACCTCAGGGCGTCGTCCTTCACTGAAGTTGGGTACACATTCCACTACCTTTGCCATTGCTGTCTCTCCTCTTCTGGTCCCGCCGCGCTAGCTAGCGAGTCTTCGCTGCGAAAACAATTCATCCATATATAGAAAAGCATCAATATAATTCAGAAAAACATCAACATAACTGGCTCAAAATGAGGAAGCGAATGATAACGTTGAAGGGCGAAATTTACAAGCTCAACGATTGGATAACAGATAACTTACTGAAGGGAAGTTCGGAGTACCTTTGGAAAGTAATTCTTGGGCTACGAGCTAACAATCCTATCGCTCAGTTCTCGAGAGAATTCAGCAGTCGCGAAGAGTCACTGTCAAAGGGATTTAGCAGCATTGCTTCTTCCAAATAATCTTGAGCAGACTCTCTCTGACCAGCCTTGGCCAGTATTGCACCGGCCTGTGCATATGCTCGCCCATCTGTGGGAGAGAGATGAATGGCTCTGCGGAAGTGGCGTAGCGCTTCGTCACTGTTTCCAGAGGAAGCGAGCAAGACACCCAGTCTCACTCTAGCTTCAGGATTGGTGGCGTCAATTTCACATGCTTTTTGGAGTGAGGAGATGGCACGTTCAGTCTTGCCCAAATCGTGCAAAACCATACCCATTCTGAAATGAGCGTCTCCCGAGGCAAGAGGAGAAGAGCAGGCGCGCTCCAGGAGCCTCAGTGCTTCTTTTTTGTCACTCTTCAATTTGACGAGAGCCAGCTCAACCATGGCTTCAGGAAAATCATTACCCTGCGCTTCGGCAAGTAAAGAAGCTCGTTCATCAAGAGCTGCCCTTTCCAAAGCCTGCGCCTGGAAGAATGCAACTGCAGCTCCTTCAGAAATTTGGCCACGCAAAACTCTGCGAACAATCTGAGAATATTTCCGACAGCGAGCTCCCACAGCTCCACGGCGACCAACACGGGACAATTGGTCGTGAGCTTCGTGAAAACGTCCCTGTCTAATAAAAACGAGGGCCAACATTTCGCGTGCTGCTCCCAGGCGAGGTTCTTGTAATAGAAGGCGACTGAGAAATCCAGCAGCTTTGGCCAAACGACCTGTTTTATAAAAACAAAGAGCCTGTTGGAGCATTACCTTTCGTCCACCACCAGCTTGCCCTGCCTGTGCCAAGAGGGGCAGTGCACGTTCAGGAAAACCTCGTTGAACGTGAACGGCAGCTCTCGTCAACAACACATCGGCTCGACCTGGAGACATTGCTGCAGCCATATCGAGAACATGTTCTGCCTCATCGTATTGACGAAGGCGTACGAGACAACTTCCCAAACAAGTGAGGGCAGGTAAGTGGCGAGGTGCTCATTCCAAACACTCTTCCAACTCAGCTCTAGCAGCTTTGTAAAGGCCAATACGAGAATAAACACGACCGATGAGATAATGAACATAAGCTGGAGCGTCGCCGCTTGCGAGCAAGCGGCGATATTTCTGTAGCAATGCATGCCAAGAACCAGCGGCCAACTCTTTATCTTGCGCTGCTACTTCCTTTTTTAATTCAGGAGAAAGTATGGCCAGCTGTTGAGGAAGACGCAGGGCACCAGTGACTGAAGAGAAAAGGCTCAGTAATACTCCCAAGACAATAATGGGAGAAGGGAAAAAGCCACCTCTAGGTCGGGGTTTGATGAGACGTGACATGCTATTGAGTAGTTTATTATTCATCTGATGGAGATATCGGATAAGCGCTAGTGTTACATAAGCGAAAACCGCTCAGGGTGCGGCTTACGAACAACAGTGGCGCGAATTGAGAAACTTTTGTTAGATTGGCGCTGTCAGTTCGGTAAAACTCTTCCCGAGCCAATAACTGTGTCCGAAATACACTTCATCAAGTCACTCATCTTGATGGGTTTGGCTATACAGCCATCAGCGCCACTTTGGTGCGAGAGGAAAGAAATCTCTTCTGTGAACTTTCCTGTGAGCAACAAAACATGTCTTGCCAATTCAGCCTCACGCACTCGTTGTAAGAGCTCGAAACCCGACAAGCCGGGCATGAGTATGTCCGAGATCACAATGTCAAAGGGTTTGCTACTGACGTTGAGAATATCCAAGGCTTGTTGACCTGACATTGCAGAAACTGCATTCAATCCTTTGGCAGAGAGGTAGTTTGTTATCTGTTCCACTATCTCTTTTTCGTCATCGACAACAAGGACACTGATGCCAGCGAGGCTCGTACTGTCACCAACATAAAGTCCACCACTGTCTGATTTGACCTCCACATCATCTGGATAAACAGGCAATCTCAATGAGAAGGTCGTTCCTTTGCCCAATGTGGACTCTACCGAGATTTCACCATGATGGTTGGAGATGATACCGTAACAGAGGGCCAAACCGAGGCCTGTTCCTTGATGTTGCCTTTCAACTTCGCTGCGAGCATAAACACCTTTTGTCGAAAAGAAAGGATCAAAAATGCGTGGCATGTCATTTGGCGCAATGCCACGACCAGTGTCCGAGATGATGACTTCGATGACACCATCAGGAATGGGTAGCTCCTTGACTTCTAGCTCGTCATCATCGCTTTCTTCGATAGTTGCTCCTGCAAGATAATGGGTCTTGATGCTCAAAGTTCCGCCACCAGGAATCATTGCATGAGCTGCATTTTGGAAGAGGTTGATGAGCACTTGCTGAATTTGACCTGCATCGATTGAAATCTTGGGAGTATTTTCAATGGCTTTCACAACGCGAATTGATTTTCGCGTGAAACCATATGCAACAAGGACTATGGTTTCTTCGATTACTTTGGCAATATCGTGGCGAGATTTCCGTAGATTGAGACGACGAGCAAAAGCGAGTAGACCCGAGACTATTTGCGAGGCCCTCTCTGTTCCTGCAAAGACACGCTCTAAATTTGATTTGAGACCACTATCCTTGGCTTCTATCAAAGCGAGTTCTGTATAGGTACTGATGATCTGCAAAATGTTATTGAATTCATGAGCCACGCCAGCTGCCAATTGGCCCAATGATGCCAATCGACCAGACTGTAAGAGACGACGTTCCATGGCTTTGGTGTGTTCTCGCTGCTGTTCGAACTCTGTGATGTCCTGCAAAACCAAGAGTCTTTTAGCAGGACCCTGCCTTTGGTTCTCAGGCAAGTTTGAGATTAACACATCAATATCCGTTCGTTTTCTTTTTAACATTGGCAAAGGAATATTGTTGTTATTCGACAAATTCTCTTCACTGGAAAGATCGATTTGGCCAAGTACGGAAATTTTCAACCGTATTTTGTCACCAGGCTTTTCACAATCAGCCAAAGCTTTGGTGAACTCTTTTTTCGCCAAAAACTCAGTAATGGGTCGACCAGCCAATTCTTCTTGAGGAACATTGAGAACCTTACCGGCATAAGGATTGGCACCTGTTACACTGCCATCTTCGTCTAGCAACAACAAACCAAGGGGAACAGTAGTGCCAACGACTTCATTGAAAGAGCGGCTTTCACGAAGTCGTTCGACCATCATATTAAAGGCCGAGACCAACTCGCCAATCTCGTCATAGGTAGAGAGACGAACCTTTTCGTCCAATTCTCCGCGAGCAACTCTAGCTGCACTGAGAGCCACATCGTGTAGCGGTCGTACAGTGTAAGAAACGATGAAATAAACAATGACGAGGCACAAGAAAACAACTACGGTCACAGTGCCAAATGTACGTCTGTTCTGTTGACGAACGAGTCTTTGTCCTCTTTCCAGACTAATGCCCAAACGAAGAAAACCAACACGGACCTCCTCTTGTTCATCTCCTGCAGGTTCATCGAGGAGGGGGAAATCTTCGCTACCTGTTCTGCTGGAAAAGAGGAGGGGATGAAGGACCTCCAAAACGGTCTCTCCACTTCGCGAATTCAACTCTTCAACAACATCCCACTTAGCTTTCCTCTTTTTTTCACCATTTGTGACTGCAAGTGGACGAAGGCACAAACTTCTGCGAGCAGTGCCAATTTCGGCTTCGCCTTGCTGATCAGCAGAAATGAAAGCACCGCTATCGTCTATGACGGCACAATATACAATCTCATTTGAGCGCAAAGCAGAAGCAACCAATCGACTAGTCCAGGTTTCGTCACCAAGAGCTACAGATACGGCGCACTGGTGGGCCAAGACCGTACTGACAGTTTGTGCGCGCCGTTTCGTTTCGGCTTTGAAACTGCCCAAACCACGTTCCAACTCGAAGTGCATGACAGGCACTGCAACGAGAAGGCTGACAAAAATCAGTGGGATAATGAGTTTCCAGCGCAGACTCGTACGCCAGGGCAGGGCAGAGACCGCGCGATTTAGTTCCATGTTGGTGTCTCGTATGGCCACTAACGCCTCACCACCACAACATTTTTATCATTGAGAATTTTGGGTGAAAGGCGCAAACCCAGCAATTGAGCGACCTTGGCATTTACGCAGAGGATGGAACGCCGAGGCGGTTCCAAATCCAAATCGCCATCATCATAACCATCTCTACCAAAACGTTCGTCTCGTAAAATGGACGCCAATTGAGAACCGATGTCGCGAAAATCAGGCTGTAGACAGAACAAAGCACCAGCTCGAACGTAATTTTGTGACAAACCAATTACAGGCCGTCCCATTTCGAGGGCCTTGCCCAGCAGGTATCGCACAGTATCAGGTTGGTTCAGCAGCTTGCTTGGACGTAACCACAGAACATCACACTCTTTGAGAAGCCGAATAGCTGTGCGGGCAATATCTCTGCGTCGTTTGACACAAAAACGTTTCAACAACAAGTTTCCTTGAAGTTTGTGCGTCGCAGGTTCTGTATTTTCATTTGAACCTGAAGCCACTTCTTTAATTGTGCCAATCATTCGTGCCTTGGGAAGAAGCTGAGCCAGTCTTTGGAAAATGCTCTTCTGGCACAATTCAAAATCTACTCCACGCATTTTCTCGAGTTTTTTCTCTGAGAGCTGTCGCGCGAGCATTTGTCTCACTCCCAGATAAACCCTTGGCACTTTGCTTGGTTGACTAGACAACAATCGTGAGGGTTTAGAGCCCAAAGATATAATTGCTTCTGGCTTGGGCCTACTGTTCAATTGCTTGTCCAAGCGAACATAGAAGGTTTTGTCATTACCATTTACCCTCAAAATTTTGATGGCAGTCTTGGGGCCAAGCTCTTTGGCAATGCCCTGGCGTACCGCTTTTTCTGCCTTCATTGGCAATTGCGAGACGATTAAAAGAGTCTTGATAGCTCTGGCTTTGGTTTTCGGTATGTCGTCATCAGCCCTCAGAGGTCCAGAGCAGAAAATGAGTAAAAACAACAAGAGTAAAGCAAAAAGACATTCCCTGAGAGAGCGGAATCTAAAAAGCCCCCCACAGGTTTTGTATTTGCACCACCGAGTTGGCAATTCTTTCATGCCACAAAGTGGCGGTTTTTTGCGAGGCAAGGGGAGGGCGCAAAATGAGGCAGATGACTGTGGTTCACGATAGAAGGGTGGGTGACTACGACTCGAAGCGCAAAGAAGGTTTTTATTGCAGCGGTAACCCAGAGACTTGGGCCCTTTGCCCAAGACCCTTTCGAGCCCCGCGATTACATGTCGCAAATTAACCTCCTGCCTTCCCCTAATGATTATCATCATGAGCAAGGCACACGTATCAACCACATTCTACTCTTATTAATCGAAAGTGTGAAAGCTTGACCTCTATCAAATTCGATAAGAAGGTCTGTCCTAATAGTCCAGGTTGGCATTTTATACACAATTGAATAGTGGGCTCATGACCAACAAAGAAGGTACAATTGACAGACTCTTATCAAAACTGAGATGAATGACAATTCTTTCGTCATATAGGACAACTTAGTGCACTCCCGAAAGGAGCCACGATGGGACTCAATATAGGATTTGTATCGACTAGATTTGCAGGCACTGATGGCGTTTCTCTAGAAGCAGCCAAATGGGGCCATGTTTTTGCTGAAATGGGTCACAATAATTACTGGTTCGCCGGTGAACTTGATAGAGATCCAGCCGTCTGCCATCACTGTCCCATCGCTCATTTCACCCACGAAGAAGTGGTCTGGGTACAAGAACGCATCTTTGGACGTACTCATAGAGACCCAGAGGTGACAAAACGTATCCACAAAATCCGTGACCAAATCAAAAAGAGCCTCTATGAATTCAAAGAGAAGTTTAATCTCGACCTCATCGTCCCCCAAAATGCTCTTACCATCCCCATGCACGTCCCCCTTGGGCTCGCAATTGCTGAATTCATCGCCGAAACGGGCATAGCCACCATCGCCCATCATCACGATTTCGTCTGGGAAAGAACGCGCTTCTCAGTCAACGCCATAGAAGATTACATTGGAGCTGCTTTCCCTCCAGCCATGACTCGTGTGAAACATGTTTGCATCAACCATCCAGCCTCCAAAGAGCTCGCTTACAGAACGGGCCTCTCTTCAACAGTCGTCCCTAATGTCATTCATTTCGAAAAACCGGCTCCCACACCTGATGACTACTCCAAAGACGTGCGCGAAGAGTTTGATCTCGCCCCTGATGACATCGTCGTTCTCCAGCCAACGAGGATTGTCCCCCGCAAGGGCATAGAGCACGCAATCGAACTGCTCCGCCAGCTAGGCGACCCAAAATACAAACTCGTCATCTCCCATGCCGCCGGCGACGAAGGCACTGAATACCTAGATTACCTAAAAGAACATGCCTCCCGCTCCAATGTGGACATGCGAATAATCGCTGACCGCGTCGAAGACTTGCGTGGCACCACGAAAGAGGGCAAAAAAATCTACACCCTCTCTGATGTCTACCCCCATGCGGATTTCGTTACTTATCCCTCTCTCTACGAAGGATTTGGCAACGCCTTCTTAGAGACGGTCTATTTCAAGAAACCCATGCTCGTGAATAAATACTCCGTTTATCAGACAGACATCGAGCCCCTCGGTTTTGACTGCATCCACATGGACCAATACCTGACCAAGTCAGCCGTCGATGAGGTCCGTGAAGTGCTCTCCAACGAAAAGAGAAAGACGGAAATGGTAGAGAAAAACTATGAGCTGGCTCTCAAGTATTTCTCCTACACAGTTCTGACAAAGAAACTAGAGGCAGTCCTCGCCCTATTCGATTGACCAGCTCGGCAGACCAAGCTCTTGCACCCAAGCTTATGAGCATGGTTAAACGAACTGAGCAAACACGAACATCCGTGTGCTGGTCAAACGTATCCGAAGAAATGTGACGCAAGTTTCAAAACAATAAGTATCTCGTTCTAAGAGTATTGGGAAGTGAGTAGCTGAATGGATGAAGCGGCTGTAGCAGTCACCAAGGGCCTCAATGGGCTCGATTGGGGAATTGTCATTGTTTATATTGCCGGTATGATTGGCATGTCCGTCTACCTAGGCCAAAAACAGGAGTCCGTCGAGGATTACTACTTGGGCGGCAACAACTTGCCCTGGTGGGCCATTGGTATATCCACCATGGCCACCCAATGTAGCTCCAACTCCTTCTTGGGCACGCCAGCCCTCATCGCCCTGGGCGCTGGTGGACTCATGTTCCTTCAGTCAGAGTTGGCCCTACCGCTGGCGATGATTTTCATCATCTTGCTCCTCTTGCCCTTCTTCCGCCGCGCTCAAGTCATCTCAGTCTATGAATACCTAGAGCTCCGCTTTGGCATAGTCACACGAACAGCGCTCTCCTGTCTCTTCCAGGTAACGAGGGCCCTCGCCACAGGAGTCACGGTCTATTCCGTCTCACTGGTCCTCGAAATAGCACTAGGCATACCGCTTTGGCTTTCCATCATCGTCGTCGGAGTAGTCACCGTCATCTACGACACCTTTGGCGGTATGGAAGCCGTTGTCTATTCAGATGTCATTCAGATGTTGGTCCTTTACGGATCAGCTGCCTATCTCGTCATCTGGGCCATTGGCAAAGTCGGTGGCGTTTCAGCCATGTTGGCCTTCTGGTCCCAAGAGTCCGTCCTCCTCCCAGGAGGTCAGGCCCACGAACTCGCAGCCCGTTTCAAAGTCTTACAGTTAGAACAATTTGGCTTCAAGAGCGGCGAAGATTGGTCCTTCTGGGCTTGCCTCTTTGGCTTCTTCTTCCTCTATATGTCCTATTACGGTTGTGACCAGAGCCAGGTACAGCGCGAACTTTCCTCCAAAGACATTGACGAGACGAACCTCTCGCTCTTCATCAACGGAGTCCTCCGCTTTTTCCTCGCCGGCACAATGTGCCTCATGGGCCTCGCCATTGGCGCTGTCCTCTTTACGGACTTTGCCACGAACCAACCTTTCTTGCAGTCCATCATGCAAGACCCAACAAAACAGAACCAAATGGTCATCCACTTCGTCTTGACCTATATGCCCCACGGCCTCATCGGTCTCGTCGTCGTTGCCATCTTCGCCGCCGCCATGTCCTCTCTCGACTCGGCAATCAACTCCTTGTCAGCAACGACAATGCGCGATATTTACGAACGATTCATCAACCCAATGCCCGAAGAAGGAAAAGACCGCGTCCAGTGGGAAGCCTCCCAGCTCAAGTGGTCAAAATACCTCACAATCTTCTGGGGAGCCTTCTGCACAGCAGCGGCTTTCATTACACCATTACTTGGCTCTAACGTCGTCGTCGTCATCAACAAACTAGGCTCACTCACCTACGGCCCCATCCTCGGAGTATTCCTCCTGGCCATCCTCACCCGCCGCACAACAGATCTGGGCGCCGTGGCCGGCCTCGTCTTCGGAGTCGCCTTCGACCTCTACCTCTGGACACAGACCTCTGTCGTCTGGCTCTGGTGGAACGTCTTTGGCTGTTTCGTCACGATGATAATCGGTTACGCCGTCAGCTTCCTAGACCAGCCTCCCACAAAAGACAAACTCGATGGTTACATCTGGACTCCAGGTGCCTACGATACATTCGGATACAAGAGAAACTGGAAAGCCTACTCTGTTGCACTAGTAGGTTTCTTCTTCCTCTTCCTCACACTCTGTTACGTAATCCAGTCAATTCCTGCAATGTACGCAGCCGCTAACTAAGCAGGGAAGCTGAAAAAGGGTCAACGAAAGATAACTTTAACTCCAAATAAAACTCGTAACGAACAAAAGGGGTAAAACGATATGGCAGAGAACTTCTTCAAAGAAATCGAAAAAGGATTGTACAAGGGCGACCTCAATCCACCAGTCGGTGCTCTGCGCCAAATGATAGAAGAAAAAAAGGTAAGCGTGGTCATTGGCCACCCCACCTTCAAAAATGAAGACAACATTCCCATCCAGCTTGGCAAAACCATCCATGGCGCAGCCGAACACTTTGGTGACACGGGCGCTTGCGTCGTCGTCGTCGACGGCACCTGGACAGAAGGTTCAAAAGACGAAACCACCGTCAACGCCGCCCTAGACGGCGCCAAAGAAGCCCTGGGCAAACTCTCAGAGGAACAACGCGAAAAAGTCTTCGTCGTCGTCACCCCCTACGAAGGATACGGCGCCGACAAAACGCCCGGCAAAGGTTCGGCCCTGAAAATGGTATTCGAAGAGGGCGCCAAAACACCAGCCTCAATGTTCGTCCTCCTCGACGGAGACCTGCGCAACGACATGGCCCAATGGCAGGGCGTCTTCAAAAAAGTAGAAGACCTCCACCGCGCCAACTTGCCCGAATGCGACTTCTTCATCACAGCCCGCTACGCCCGCCACTTCGTCGACGCCTCACTAACACGCTTCATCGTGGGCCCCCTGACAACCTTGCTCGGCTCCTACGTGCCCGGCGGCATCTCAGGCGACATCGTCCTCTCGGGCGGAGCCGTCGAACACGAACTAGGCGACTGGTCCGAAGCCCGCCGCAAATATGGCACCGACATCTCAACGACCTTCGACAACATCGCCGACAACAACACAGCCATCTACGAAGTCTACCTAGGCGCAAAACTCCACGATATCACTGACGAAGGCAAACTCTCTGTCATGCCCGGAGAAGTCATCGGCGCAGCCCTCGAGTCGCTCCTCCGCCACCGCGACCGTTTCGAAGGCGTCCTCAACTCAGACAAACCCGTGGAAGAACCCTGCCGCCTCGGCCCCGACTTCACAGGCATAGAATTCATCGACCCTGGTCGCACAGACGTCTTCA
>CAZXTJ010000200.1:0-12461 GCA_964643655.1 uncultured bacterium | reverse complement strand
ACCTTGATGCCTTGAGCAACAATTGGATCAACACCATTTCCTTCACCAGTGACCGTATGGCCTGCAACACCAAGGAGTGTAGGCACCGAAGGACCATGAACATCTACATCAAGAAGACCGACTTTTAGGCCACTGTGGGCCAAAGAAAGTGCAAAGTTCACAGCAACTGTCGACTTACCAACTCCACCTTTGCCTGAAAGAACGACTACTTTCTTCTTGATCTGACAGAGCCGCGAGTGCAGTGCTTGGCGCTGCTGATATTGCTCTGCGGATTCACCGTCAAGTTGCTTTTTTGCCGAACAGGCACTGTCACTGCAGGTTGAACAACTGCTCATATTTACCTCTTTATCAAATCCCTCAAATCGCATTTAATGCTTTTACTCGAGCAAATTCTGTAAGTTGAACCAGACTGTTTTTATGTCCTCAGACAATTCGCTATCTTCGGCATATTCAATTACAGTCCGACCAACGACTTGCGATTTTGTTACTTTTTTGTCGTAACGAACATCCCCCAGATATTCAACATTGGTGCTTTGGGCCCAGCTTCTCAACTCTTGGCTTGTCTCTTTGTCGATGTCGGCTTTGTTAATTATCAAAGCAGTCCTGAGGGAGAAGCTCTTGGCTAGCTCTGTTACTCGCTGAGCATCATGTTTGGAAGACAAGGTTGGTTCAGCGACTATAACAACCACTGTTGCCCCAGACAAAGAGGCGATAACCGGACAACCAACGCCAGGAGGACCATCAATCAAAAGCAGCTTGCTTCCCTTTTCTTTGGCTAGGGATCGAGCCTGCTCTTTTACCAATGAAACTAACTTTCCTGAGTTGCCAAAACCAGGTTTCAGACGAGCATGAATGAGTGGACCACAACGAGTGTTTGAAATGAACCACTCTCCAGGTGTGGCTTCTTCCATTACGCAAGCTTCTTCAGGACAGTAGTAGGCGCATAGACCACAACCTTCACAACTGTAAGGCTCTACTCTTGGCGTCCAAGGGATGAGGCCATTGCCTGGGCCATCATTTTTGATTGCATCAAAGGAACACAGTTCTGCACATTTTCCACAAGCTGAACACAAGCCTGTTCGAAAACGTACAACCTTTCCAGCGTTGAACTCGTGACGCTCGTCAGTTGTTGGTGCGAGGAGCAGACGCATATCGGCCGCGTCAACATCACAATCAGCTGCAACACATTTTTTGGCAAGAACCGTAAATGCTGCTGTCAAAGATGTTTTGCCCGTTCCTCCCTTACCGCTGACTATAACTATCTCATTCATAAGTGCTGCCTTTGCATTATTCCATTGAGGATTGAGGCAAAAATTTCTTTAGTCTCTGGAATTGAACGACAGAGCAAATCTCCTCGAGCATAATTCTGTGCCATTTCACGACTGTCAGGGATCTTTCCAATGATTGGAATGGAACGAGCGGCACAGAAAGCCTCAATGTCGCAATCGCGGGAACCTGATTTGTTGATCACAGCGACAGCTGGAATTGAGAGTTCTTTTATCACTGAAGCAGCCAAACGTAGGTCATTCAAACCAAAAGGAGTTGGCTCTGCTACAAGCAAGACAAGGTCACTTTCTTTGACAGTTTCTACCATTGGACAAGAAGTGCCCGGAGGACCATCAACGATGGCTAGCTGAACATCAGGAATGGCCTGAAAAGTCGACTTGATTACTGGTGGAGCCATGGGCTCTCCAATATTCAAACGACCCTCTATGAAAGGAAAGCCTTCCACACTGTGCCACCGAACAAAGCCTATGTTGCGTGGTACCTCTGAAATTGCTTCCTGGGGACAGATGAGCCAGCATCCACCGCAGCCATGACATAGTTCAGGGAAAACAAGTACATCCTGTTTCATAGTCGCCAGTGCATTGAACTCACAAAAATCGCTACACAAAGCACAACCTGTACACAGGGATGAGTCGATTTTAGGAACAGCAATTGATACAGCTAAACGACTGTCTGAGGGGCATTCTTTCATCTCCTTGAAAAAAAGATGACAGTTTGGTTCCTCAACATCACAATCAGCTAGACAGACTCTAACTCCACTATCGTGGGCCATCACTGCCAAATTGACTGCAACTGTTGTTTTTCCAGTCCCCCCCTTTCCGCTTGCAACTGAAACAATCATTGTTCAAGCCCAATGACCAGACACATCAGGCCGTTTACTCTCTTGAAGGGCTCCTTGGTTGTATGATTCTATAGCCTCTTCCACCGTCATATCCTGCCCCAAAAAAACTGCTACATCGGCTGCTTTGAGGGCCCTAAAGGCCTTTGGTCCACAATGTCCCGTAATAACGGCTTTAACATCTTGCTTGCAAACGAACTGAGCGGCCTGCACGCCGGCGCCTTGCTGAGCCTGATAATTCTGTTCATTGGACAGAAACTCTATGGCTTTTGTATCAACATCAACAATAGCGAACCACTTGGTACGACCAAATCGCGGATCAATCGCAGCAGTAGCTTTCTTTTCTGTGGCGGTAATTGCAATCTTCATATTTCTCTCCTTAGTGATTGAGAAAAAGTATGTTTTGCAATTATTGGACCAAGAAGAGAGCCTGAAAAAATGAGGCTTTTCAAAGCCACTCGACGCACCGTTGCACTGGTTACTCAAAAGCGAGTTGCAAAAACGCACCACATAGTTCGGCAAATTCCTTGTTAAACTGGTAAGACAAGGAGGCTGATTCATATTATTGGAAGATTGCTTTTTCTTCTGCTGCTGCTCCTTGTGCCCAAGGTTACTGAGGCTACAACGACGGTTCCACCAGTACCCACTTTAGGCCAAGGTTACATCACTGACTTGGCTGGTCTACTGCACATTTCTCATCAGGCAAGATTACGCCAGGGATTGGATAGGCTAGAGAGTTGGCAGGGCAACAAGTGTTGTGTGCTTGTAATCAAAAGTCTATCTATATACAAATGGACGAGAAAAAATGCTGACCTTTTTGCCAAGACTGTCTTCGAAAATAGTTCTCTTGGCGAGCAAGATCTGCTGCTACTCGTGTCTGTAAAGGACAAACTAGGCAGAATTCGTTTTGGCAGCAAAGTTCCACTCAGTAAAGGACGAGCCATCAAAAAACTGATGATGGTTGATTTCCCCCTCGATATGTCCAAAAATCCAGACGATCAAGCAACGGTGCGGGCCGTGGAAAAAGCCATCAACATCATCGCTCCCCGTTCCCCCTTACCCTTTAATGCAGCACTCGTTTTCATAACAGCTCTGGGCCTTATGTTTCTCTATTTGTCAGCAACAAAAGGTGGAGAGAGAGTTGCTTCAGTAACGGCCTCAATAGTGGGTATTCCAATTTTATGAGTTCTGCCTCCACTTGCTTGTATCCACTATGAGTGGGAAGGTGGAGTTTATCTTTCTCTCGTCTGTTTCATATTGGCTTATGAATACTTGCGTATCAAATTTGGCCGCGACCTTCCTTCTTCCTTACGCCTACTCACATCTCCATTCCGTCGCT
This sequence comes from uncultured bacterium, assembly GCA_964643655.1. Classification (GTDB taxonomy): domain Bacteria; phylum Muiribacteriota; class UBA6191; order CAZXTJ01; family CAZXTJ01; genus CAZXTJ01. The sequence continues at coordinate 8,997 of CAZXTJ010000200.1, read as the reverse complement.
CTTGGTATAGCAGATGGTAAGAAAGGCTACAGGCCTAAGCTGGAGATTGATTTTTCCTCAAAGTCAATATGTGTATCTGAGGAGCGCATAGGCAGCGGATGGGTAGTTTCGACATGCCTACACCTCGAGTCACGACCATCTGGCAATCGTCTTCATTGAAGTAACCTGAACCGTATTTGAGACCGGTACGCGGTGTATCAGTCCAAACTGCTCCAATGATGGGGAAACGAACCTGTCCGCCATGTGTATGACCTGACAGTGTGAGGGGAATGGCCTTTTCTCGAGCTTGTGGGAATATCTCTGGAGTATGGGCCAATAAGATTTTGAAAACATCACATCGACTTTGGGAAAGAGCTTTGTCGAGATCTTCACGCTCTCTACTCGGATCGTCAACTCCTACGATGTCGAGTGCATCATTGGCCTTGGCAGACTCGTTGAGCAACAGCTTTACACCTTTTGCTCTAAAAATCCCGAAGAGCTCTTCCTTATCAAACTCTAAGTTTTCATTGTTACCAGGCACCATGAAGGTACCCAAAGGAGCGTTCAGTAAAGAAAGAAAGTCGGGCAAGACATCCAATCCAGAGGGTTCCACAATATCACCGCTCAATAGAACGATGTCAGCCTTTGCATTTTTGATCTGCTCATTGACCCAAAGTATTCTGTAGTCCCATTGACGAATATGAAGATCTCCAATGAATAAAATGCGCAATCCATCCAGTTCTTGGGGAAGATCTGAAAAATAGAGTTCTCCTTCGTCGAGCGATAGGTTGAACGGTTCGTGGAGCATACAATACCAAGCTATTGCTGCAGCACAAGTAGCCAGAAAAGCCACTGCCAGGTACTCATACATTGCCCACAATCCTTTCAATATTGGAATGTTACCGCATCTAGGGGCCAAACTGCGTTAAAATGGGCCAAGGAGTAGGTGAAAATGGTCTTACGCAAGTTCTTTAACAGCATTTTTCTTTTGTCAGCCATGGCTGCAACTTTCTTCGCCACTTCTTTGGTTGCCAATGAAACCCCTGCTCGCTGGACTCCTCAGAAAAACAAGGTCTTGCACCCTGTAACCTACGAGAACTTTGCCTGCTTGGCTCTCTATTTGGACGAACAATTGAGCAGTGGGCAAAATGTGGAAGAGATTGTACGTGACTGGTCGAATCCAGCTGAGTTTGCCCAGCGATGGTGGGATGCGGCTGCTGTGGATATATTGGCTCAAAAGGGTCTTTATGAGCAGCTTGAGTCTTATGAAAAGCATAAGGACTTCAAGAAACAACTCGACATCGAAAAACAATTCATTCGCTTTTTCGCTCTCCGTCCCTGCAGGCCCAATGTAATAGAGGCTTTGCGGCAAATAGTTCTTGCCGATAGACCGACACCTGAAACTGTACAGCCATTATCATCTTGGCGCAGAAACGCAATAAAGACTCTCTTCGCCTTGATTAAAGATCCCTTCCCTGAAGAACAGTTGTTTGATGGTTATAACTTTCTCTTGGCTTTCCTCTGGATTCAGAACAAAAACCCATTGGCCCTTTTGCCCTCCCTCGAGCAAGAACTGCAAAGCCTCGATGGTAGTGAGAGTGCTGAATTGAAGCGGCGTGATAGAGCGCTCACTCAGATAATAATCTCTTATTGTTTGATGGCCAATGACCCTATCGTTCGTAGAGAGCCTGATTTCCATCTAACAAGTGAGAGTCAGCTGTCCATTTTAGCTGGAGCTCACGACACAATGTTTAACAGGTCCTTTAAGCAGCAGGACGAACAGTTCTTCTATTTTGTGCAAAACGCCCTTGGCGGCACCAAAGATTCTTTGCAAAGCTTTTTTCCTAACGTGAAGCTGAGCACTATCCCTCGCTCGAGCTCTCATGAAGCAGCTGTGGACTTTCTTGCTGCACTACCTACTCCGAGTGCAGAAACTCTTGCCAAGCTAGTCGCCAGCGACTTACTCATCAGCTCGAGAGCTGCTTCCATAATCAGCATTCAACACTCAGATGTTCAAATAGATGAAAACACTCCCGATTTTTTTGGTGCCATCGTTTTGCCTTTATCGGAGAAAGGGCGCAATTTTTATCAGATTCCGCCTTCCATAGAAGGACAGCTGATAGAGGGCACAATGGAGAATTCTCCAAGTTTTCAATGGGGCCTCTATAATGGTGACGTCATAGTAGAAGTGGATGGAAAACCTCTTGTCGACGTCAATGAGACAGTCTATGAACTTGAGCCAGAACTGGCGGCTCCGACGAGGCGGATATCCATAAAAATATTCCGCGAGGGAAGATATCTAACCATCCCCATTACTCCCAAACACTTGCCCCTTCGCCCCACAGCTGTAACGACAACAGTATCTGCTACTCCAACTGCAGCGACCTTGCCAACAGAAAAAGCTTCGACGTCGAAGCCTATTTCGCAGCCAACAGCCACAACGAGTGAGCCTGTGACCAAGCAACCATGGTTTTACATTCTCCTCTTTGTTCTATTCATGGGAGGTCGTTACATCGGCCAAAAAGATCTGGAAGACCAAGCGACCAATCCAGGCCCAGATGCAGATACTACAGCGAGTTCCACTTCAGATACGACCAATGCTTCCGTTACTGCTCCAGGTAGCAGAGCGAGCATGTCCATAATGACCAACCAGAAGTCTCTCGAGGAGTTTTTTAGTCCACGTTATCGCGACCTCAAACAGATCGGAAAAGGTGGAATGGGACTCGTCTACCGAGCCCGCGACACGCACATTCAAAGAGATGTTGCCCTGAAGGTGATTTCTCCTTTGCTCGTGGAAGACAAAGAAGTGAAACGCCGTTTCCTGCGAGAGGTCAGGGCCTTAGCTACTTTGGAGCACACAGGTATTGTTCGAGTCTTTGATTTTGGCCAAAACGAGTTGCCTTTTTACACGATGGAGCTCGTCGAGGGCCGTCCATTAAAAGAACTCATCGATGATGATGAACTGACGGGCATGTATAAGAACATAGGCAAGCTGATGGCTGAGTTGGCAATCATTCTAGCCCATGCCCATGAGCAGGGAGTTGTCCATCGCGACATCAAACCTTCCAATGTCATCTTACGCAAAGATGGCAGTCTGAAACTCATCGACTTTGGTGTGGCTGCCGTCGAAGGCTCGACGACGATTACTCAGTCCCAGGCCGTAGTGGGTACGCCAGCATATTTTGCTCCAGAAGTAATCAACGGCTCTGCAGCCACTGCAGCGGCAGATCAGTATTCATTTGGTAAACTGCTCTACATACTCGTTGGTGGCAGCAAATCATCTGAAGCAGCTGGCTCTGCATTCCTTGGTCCGCCCCAGCCCATTCGTGAAGTCGCCCCAGAGTGCCCCGAAGCTTTGGCTGCCGTCATTGAACGATGTATGTCACCGCGCCCGGCAGACAGATTTCCATCCATGTTAGAAGTAGCTACAGCTATCAAAGTCGCCGTTTAGGAGAGCACCCTTTGAAAACGCTTTATTTTGTCGTCAACGCACTGTCCGAAGAAGGTCCCTTCACCTGCTCATATCCCTTGCAGGAGGGCAAAACGCTAATCGGCAAAGGAAAGAGCTGCGACATCGTATTGCGCGGCGGTCCTGTCTCGAAGAGCCATGTATTAATAACACGGACGGGTGACGATGTATTTTTCGAAGATCAGGAGACAACTGCTCAGACTTACCTCAATGGCAAAGTAAAAGATGATGGCCAACTGGCTGTGGGTGACAAACTGACTATTGCCAATGCTGTATTGGAACTGGTGGACGAAGCGCCGAAACCGCCCAAACAGGGGGCCCACGTGGTTCCGCCCCACCGGGGCGGGGAGTGGGCACCCTTCGCCTCCTTCTTGGCCAAGCTGCGGTCCTCCTCCGATGCCAAAGATCTTCTCGAAAGATTGCTTCTTGGTGTGGTCGAAGTATTGGGAGCCGAACGTGGATTTGTCTTGCTCCACGAAAAAGGGAGCAACGAATATGTTCCTGTAGCCTCTCACAAGCTGGCTGACACGGCCGATTTCATCGACATCAGCCGACGTGTTTATCAGCGGGCCCTCGACGAAGGTGGCACAGTCTTTCTTGCCAACGCGATGGCAGATCCCTGGTACTTATCGGCAGCAGAGCGCACTCTGGCTTCGCCTCGGTCGGTCTTGTGTGCCCCTTTGCAAGCTCAGGGAGAAACTTTTGGCGTTATCTACATTGATGGACCACTAGGTCTAAAAGACACGGCTGTACCTCTTTTTGAGAATGTGACGGGTTTGGCAGCAGAGTTGTTGTCAGCCGGACGAACTCGAGAGGATTTGTTGTTGGCTCAGTCCAAGCTGGCCACGCTGCATTCTTTGCCTCGAGAAAACAGATTATTGTTTGGTGAGGGAGCAGAGGAGCAGAAGCTGCAGGAGCTCATCGAAATGGCAGCCAGTCAGGACATTTCTGTACTCGTTACGGGAGAGACGGGGACGGGCAAGGAGATGGTGGCTTATGCGCTCCATCGTCTATCTAAGCGAACTACGGGACCATTTGTACCTGTCAATTGTGCAGCTTTGGCCCACGACATCGTAGAGGCTGAGCTTTTTGGTGTGGAAAAGGGGGCTTACACCGGAGCGACGGAGCAACGTGTTGGACGTTTCGAATTAGCCTCTGGCGGCACCATATTTCTTGATGAGATTGGCGAGTTGTCACTTGATTTACAGACCAAGTTGCTACGAGTTTTGCAGGAACGTACTGTGACACGTCTGGGCGGCAATGAGCGATTGCCACTAGATTTTCGTTTGATTTGCGCCACCAATAGGGATTTGGAGGCGGAGGTTGCAGAGGGTAATTTCCGCCAAGACTTGTATTACCGAATAAATGTCTTCCGCTTGCCACTGCGCCCCTTGCGTGAGCGTCCAGGTTTGGTTTTGGCTTTGGCAGGCCATTTTTTGGAAGAGTTCGCCGTGAAATTCTCGCGGGCTTATTCGGGATTTTCCGAGGCGGCACAGAATGCCCTGAAGGCTCATGATTGGCCAGGCAATATTCGGGAGCTGCGAAATGCCATGGAGCGGGCAGCCATTATGGAGACATCCTCTGACATTCGGCCTGAGAGTTTGCCTTTTTATCGAGGCCAAGCTGCTGAAGGAGCTAGTTTGGGCGATGCTAGGCGGGCGATGTGGGATACCTTGCCGCGAGACTATCGAACAGCCAAGGATCTGTTCGAACGTACCTTTGTAGAGCGCAGTTTGGCCGTTAATGAAGAGAATATTTCGGCTGTGGCTCGCGAGACAGGGCTTACTCGGCGAACCATCTATAACAAAATGGAGCAGCTGGGCCTGCATAATCCCCAGTCTGACGAAGATTGAGGCTCTTGGGCTGGACAGATTGGGTATGCACCCATAAAATGTCTCTCTAACGTTACGCGCGTCTATGTATTGATAGACAGTTCTTAGCGCAATCATTATTAGGTTGGATGAACGATGTCTCAAGAAATCTCGAAAGTTTACGAGTTTGCTCAAGTCGAAGAGAAAGTGACTAATCGTTGGTTAGAAAAGAAAGCTTTTCAGGCCAATCCCGATGAGCGCGATAAAAGTTACGTCATTATGATGCCACTGCCCAACGTTACGGGCGCTTTGCATATGGGTCACGCCATGGACAATGTAATGCAGGATTTGCTCATTCGTTGGCACCGTATGATGGATGAAAATACTCTCTGGCAGCCTGGTACTGACCACGCTGGTATCGCTACGCAAGCTGTTGTGGAAAAACGCCTCTTTGAACTCGAGGGCAAAACGAGACATGACGTAGGTCGTGAAGGACTCCTCGAGAAGATTTGGGCATGGACTGATAAATGCCAGAAACGTATCATTTCTCAGCAGCAGCGTATGGGTTGTTCCTGTGATTGGGACCGACAGCGTTTCACTATGGACGATGTTTGTCACGCAGCTGTGCGTGAGTGTTTTTACCGTCTATTCAAAGACAAACTTATTTTCCGTGGTTATCGCCTCGTGAACTGGGACTGTTATCTACAGACAGCCGTTTCTGATGACGAAATCGTGACTGAAGACATACAGGGTCATTTCTGGCACCTTCGTTACCCCATCGTTGATCCCAAAGAGGGCGAACCAGAATATGTTGTTGTAGCCACAACTCGCCCCGAAACAATGCTCGGTGATACTGCCGTGGCTTGTCACCCTGATCCTGAGGGTGAAATGAATAGGCTCATCGAAGAGACAAAAGAGCGTCTCGCCAAAGCTTCTCAAAAGGAAAAGGACGACGTGCAGGCTGAGCTCGACAACCTCGAAGAGCGCAAGAAAACTGTTCTGCCTCTCTTGATTACTTTGCGTGACATGGCTCGCGATGGCCGCAAAGTGACTCTCCCTCTGCAGAACAGGCCTATTCCATTGGTATTGGATGAGTGGGCAAAACCAGGTTTGGGTTCTGGTTGTGTAAAAATCACTCCAGGTCACGACCCAAACGATTATGACGTATGGACTCGTCATCAAGAAGAGATAGACATCGTCAACATTCTCCTTCCTGATGGCACGCTCAATGAAAATGCTGGTGCTTATAAGGGCCAGGATATGCCAACGGCTCGTAATAACGTTCTCAAAGACCTGGAAACACAAGGTCTCATTGAGCAGATAGAAGACCGTGTCATTCCTATTGGCCACTCTGACCGCTCCAAGACTCCCATCGAACCCTATTTGAGTAAACAATGGTTCGTGCGTATGGGCGATGTCGAAGGCGGCCTGACAATGGCTCGTGGCACTGACAAGGAATTCAAGTCTCCTGGTTTGGCCCAGGCAGCCATCGACGCTGTTGAAGGTGAATGGACTTCAGCCACAGGCAAGAAGTTGACCTTCTATCCTGACTCAGATAGATATGCCAACAGTTACCTTGCATGGCTGAAAGAAAAACGTGACTGGTGTATCAGTCGTCAGCTCTGGTGGGGACATAGAATTCCTATCTGGATTGCCCAATTGTCGAAAGAGCAAATCTCTGAATTGGCCACTGTCCTACCCGAAACCGACGACCACTTCTTGTGGATTGAAAGTAAAGATGACCACCTCATCGGAATGGACGAAATAAACACACTTCCTGGTGAAGGCAAGTTTGAAGTCCAACTCTGTTTGCGCGCTGACGAGACAGAGAAAAAATACAAGGAGATAATCGAGAAGTTTGGTCTCGAACAAGATCCAGATGTTTTGGATACTTGGTTCTCATCGGCACTGTGGCCTTTTTCTACTTTGGGTTGGCCCAATGCTGAGGCTGGTCGTGAAAACGATGGACAGACATCTTTGGCCGACAAAGGCAAAGGTTCAGCTTTGGATTATTATTATCCAGGCTCTTGTCTCGTCACAGCTCGCGACATCATCACCCTGTGGGTTGCTCGTATGCTGATTATGGGTCTTTATAACCTTGGTGACGTGCCCTTTACGGATTGTTTCATTCACGCCAACATCCAAGATGGCAAGGGTGAACGAATGTCCAAGTCCAAAGGAAACGGTATCGATCCCGTAGACATCATCGAACGTTATGGCACAGACGCACTGCGTTATGTCTTGGCTGATATGCAGTCGGGAACACAGGACATTCGCCTTCCTGTTCAGGCTGTTTCTCCCTTCTTTGAAGAGGAGAAACTCATCGACTTGGCCAAGGCAAAACATGGCCGGTCTATATTTACATACATGTGCCCACACTCGGGCAAAGAGTTCGACGTGCTCGGAACGATGGATGACCTACCATCAGCCAAACTGATTTCAGATCGTTTCGACGTGGGCCGCTCTTTCTGTACGAAGCTTTGGAATGCTGCCCGTTTTGCCTTCATGTCCATTGGTGAACACAAATTCGAAGCAGTGAAAGCAGAAGAGCTCGAAGACGAAGACAAATGGATTCTTGCTCGCTTGAATGCAACGATTGGTGAAGTCACTGGCCAATTGGTGAAATACAATCCATCTGCAGCTATTGGTACTGCTCGTGACTTCTTCTGGTCCGACCTTTGTGACTGGTACATTGAGCTCATCAAGAGTCGCTTGAAAGATGAGGCAAAAGCTCCGAAAGCACGTACAGTTCTGTCTTTGGTTCTCGACCAAGTTATCAGACTCTTCCACCCCTTTGTGCCATTCATCACAGAAGCTTTGTGGGACAGGCTAAACGAGCAAGCTCCGAAACGTGGTCTATTCGAAGAGGTCGCAGGCTCTGACATGCTCATCAATGCAGCCTGGCCAAAACAGCGTGACGATTGGATAAACGAAGAGATGGATGAACGTTTCGAGTTGTTGCGTGACGTCATTCGGTCTATTCGTGACATCAAAGCTCGCTATCAAGTGGCTCCCAAAACAGAGCTCGACGTTACCATCAAAGCCACTGGCGCTACTGCAGCAATACTCGAGGCACTGAGTCATCACATTACAAGTCAAGCCTATCTCAAGAGTGTATCCATTGACGAAGCAGCAGTTCGTTCCAAGACAGCTGCCACCAGTATCATTGGCGATCTAGAGATATTCGTCGACGGAGTTCTCGACTCAGAAAAAGAGCGCAAACGCCTCGAGAAGCAGAAAGCCAAATTGGAGAAGTTGTTAGCGAGTTCAGAGAGAAAACTGAACAATCCCAAATTCGTGGACAAAGCTCCTCCGCACGTTGTGGAACAAGAGCGCGGACGAATTGCAGAGACAAAATCTCAGCTAGCAGCCATCGACGAAGGACTCAAAGCTCTCGATTGAGCTATTATAGCGAGATATCGCAGATGACTAATCAGAGTGCGGCTACAACAGTAGTCGCACTCTGTCCTGTTTGTGGCACTTCTTTTGAAGAAGCAGATGTCATAAAAACCTGCCCTCGTTGCGAAAGCCCACATCATCAAGAGTGCTGGGACTATTGTGGTGGCTGCGCCATCTTTGCCTGTGAGAACAAAAGTTGGTTGAGCCCGAAAGCTGATCGTTCTTCCCGGCAAATGCAACGTTTGGTAGAAAACTGGCTGTCTTCCTATCACGGAGAATGGTCCAGCCTAGGAGTTATCGCTATTGGAGTTGTCTGTTTCTTTTTTGGCTTGTTAACCC
>CAZXTJ010000199.1:0-12479 GCA_964643655.1 uncultured bacterium | reverse complement strand
GCGCTGCAACAGTCAAAGGAGTGTGAAATGAACCGGCAGATTTGTCTATAGCTGCTCCGTGGTCCAATAACAATGAGACTATGTCGTCAAAGCCAAGGTAAGAGGCTCGGTGAAGTGATGTAAATGCCCTGTCATAGACTGAACCCACCTCTTGAAAAACGTGACGTTTGGGTACTGCATTAGCGTCCACACCAGCCTCGAGCAACATTCTGGTCGCTTCAAGATTACCCAAGCTAACAGCATGAAACAAGGCAGCTGGTCCGTGACGAATGATTTCATCAGCACTGGTTTTTTGCAGAAGTTCAGCCAAGGCAGCATCATCAGCGCATTGGGCTGCCTTGACCAATTCGTTTATGGGGCCACCCAAAGCACCAGCACAGGTCATCAGCTCGAGTAATGCAACATCTCTATCTTCATCTTGCATCACTTCTAAAGGAGTACGACCAGCACTATTGGCTGCATTGATTTCAACTCCTAGCCTCAAAAGCAGTTGGGCTTGTTTTCTATTGCATGTGTAGTGGAGTAGCGTGTTTCCTTCAGCATCACTTACACAAACAGAAGCTCCGTGGCGTATGTAGAGTTCTATGTCCGTTGCTGGAGAAATGCGATAAGCACGTAGCAGAGGAGTCTCTTGTCTCGCATTACGGCTGTCAATGGCTAATCCAACTTCATCTACGAGCCAATGCAATACAGCTTCGTAAGAGGCAACATGAACGAGACTGTTTCCTTCATTATCCACAATCTTCGGATCAGCACCTGCATCGACAAGGGTTTTGGCCGTTTCAAGGCGATTGGAGGCAACGGCATGGCACAAAGGAGTAAGTCCCCGTCTGTCCTTGTCATTCACATCAAAGCCAAGTTCAACAAGACGTTTGACCACTAATGTCGGCTCATTGGCTGCAGCGTGATGAAGAGGGTGTGCAGCCCTATAAGGGTTGCCTTCTTTATCGGCTTCAGCTTTGAGAAGAAGGTGAACTATGTCAGCACATTCCAATTGTAGGGCCATTTGATAAGGAGTCTGTCCCTTAACATTTTTAGATTTCAAGGGAGGGGAGAGTGTTAGCGCAGCAGCCATCAACGAATGGTCTTGTATTTCCACTATGCGATGAAGAGGAGTTTGGCCTTCACTATCTTTCCGGCTGACCAACTCCCGTTCCAGAAGCAAAATAGCAGTTTCTCCGTGTTTGTTGTGCAAAGCGACGTGTACTGGTAGTTCACCCCTGCCATCGAGCAAATCACGACGGGCACCTGCTAACAAGAGTGACTCAATGACGTCGAGTTTTCCTGACTTTGCAGCAATATGTAACAAAGAAGTTCCGTCGTTCAAACGTACGTTTGGTGGAGCTCCTTTGGCTAGCAGAAGAGCAACACGCAGGCCATCGTCAGAACGGACAGCTTCAAGGAGAGTCATTTCAAGGAGGCTCAAACTTTTACTCACTTCACCCTTCCACGTCCATCTTACAAAAGTTAGCACACGAGCAGGCCATAGGCTATTTGTGGCATAATGGAAATATAGAGCACACACTGAACTAAAGAGAGTGGGGCACTTAAAATGGGAAGTTTGATGGTTCGCAGCGACTCGGGCATGTCCACTGTGGGCAAAGTAGCCGTAGGCGTCGTCGTCTGCTATGCAGCCTTAAAAGTCCTCCCTATCATTTTGGGTGCGAGCATTATTGTTGGTGTTTTTGGCTTAGCAGCGATGACGATGATTATTGGACTAATCACGACTCTCCTGTCGACAGCCGTCTATATAGGAATCCCAATACTGTTCATAGCCTTCCTCGTTTCCATATTTTCTAGTGATGATTGAGCCGCAAGAGGTTTAATAAATGGCTCAATGGGACGATGAATTTGGCGACAACGAAGAGATCATCGAAGAAGAGATAGTCGAAGGGGTATGGTTTTGCCCCAACTGCAACACTGAAAATGCTGGCTCCAACATGCGTTGTGGTGGCTGTGGCCAAACACGCGAAAATGTGGAGTTCGTCTATGATCCTGAAGCCGAAAAAATCACAGATGAAGCTGAGCTAGCTGAGGCAGCCAAAGGACCAGATTGGGTCTGCAACTTCTGCGGTACATCAAACAAAAACGAAGAGAAGCGCTGCAAACAGTGCGGAGCTGACTTTGATGGCGAATTTCGCCAAGTCAATGATGTTCCCCTCGAAGACACCAATATCAAAAAAGAAGATGCACAAGGAGTCGCTGCCGCAAGAGAAGATGCTGACGCTGTCGCAAGATATGAAGAGAACGAAGAGAAGGCTGAGAAAAGCAAAGGATGTCCTTGTTCTTGCTGTTCCACATTTTTGTTTGCTTTCATTGCTTTGTTTATAGGATGGTTGCTTCCTGAGCCGACCTATCTAGTCACAGCGAGGCAGTGGCAGAGAACAGTATCTGTCGAGCGTTCTTCCATAGAAACGGCTGCAGCTTGGGAAGGCGAAGTTCCTCGTGATGGTCGCGAGATTTCTCGTTCAAACATCGTGTATCGTCACAAGAAGGTGCAAGTCGGTACAAAACCAGTGCCGCGTTTTGTCAAAGAACGAAAAGAAGTATCAAAGCAGTTTCTGCAGGGATTTACCGTTGCTCATCGTTCCTGGTCGCGCACCATCAAGCTTGAAAAAAGGTCATATAAAAAGGGCAGTGCCTGGGAAGGAAGACTGCCTTCAGGGGCGCAAGAGCTCTCGCGTAACCGTGAAGTATACGACCATGAGAATTTTCGAAGGTCTCGTCAAGTCAGTAGACGTGTGCCCCATCGAGTGCCAGATGGTTATACGAGAGAGCTCGTCAGGGTGAAAAACCTAGGTAACGGGCGCTTCAAAAAAATATATAAAAAGAAGAGAAAATATCGCACTGAATATCGTTCAGAGACGAAGACCGAATATTACAACGAGAGAAAACCAATCTACCGAGATAAGATCAGGTACAAACTTACAATCTGGTCGCATAGTCGCACGCTCGAGACTACTGGTGACTATGAGCAGTCTCCCATTTGGCCCACTACCAATTTGCACTTTGACGAGAGAGAAAAACGTCGTATAGGCGTTTATAGAGTAAGGCTCGATAGTTCAGACAAGAAGACTAGGTACACCCACTATGCTGCCTCAGCGGAGGAATATGGTAGTTACCACCATGGCCTGACTGATAGTCGAATTGAGAATGCTGAGGGAGTCTCTCATCCTTTTGACTATATTTATAGCAAGTTGCCAAGTATGCAGACTGTAGAAGTAGAAAAAATCTTTGACGAGCCCGTTTACGAAATGCAGCCCATATATCGCAACCGAATAGTATTCGAATTCGATAAATGGACAAAGGTGCGTACTGAAGAGACCAAGGGAAGTGATGGAGAGGTGCCAATGTGGCCAGAAGTAAATTTGGCTGCCAATGAACGAAGGGCTAAGAGAGCTGAGAAATACTCCATCAAACTGACTTCGGATGACGGAGAGATCAAATATGGCTATTTCACTGATAGCCAGAGTGAATATGCCAAGTTAAAAATGGGCACAAAATGTAGGTTGAAGAAAATGAAGAGTGCTCAAACGATAAAAGAGCTTGAGATCATTGAGTGACGCATTGCCTCTGCGTTAGGATGATCAAATCACAAGCACATAGGAGGGGCTCGTCATGAATACAGAGATTTTCCAAGGTATTCCATTATTTATCAATCTCACACCAGAAGAGCTGCAACAAGTTGCACAATTGATGGAGGTAAAGGGATACCTCAAAGGCCAGAAAATCTTTGATGCTGGTGACGCAGCAGACGCTTTTTATATTATTTCTCGTGGAAAGATACGCATTGACATTCCCCGCACAGAAGACCGTTTTGGTTATACAGTCTTTCTGAAAGAAGGAGCCTTCTTCGGTGAAATGGGTGTCATACAGAGTTCACCGAGATGTGCATCGGCTGCTGTAGAGGAAGATGCAATTCTCATTTCCATACCAAAGGCATCTTTTGACCGCTTGTTGGCTACCAACACCGATCTATCAGAAAAGGTCATGCGTGAATACAATCAGCGTGTCAAACAGATGCATGGGAAGAAAGAAGAGAAGGTACAAAAGAAGCGTTACAAGACCTTCGTTATTTATTCGGCAGCAGGTGGCGCAGGCACCACATTCATCGCCTGTAACGTTGCCAAGAAAATCCGGGACTATACTAAAAAGAAAGTTGTCTTAGTTGATGGTGACTACCAGCTAGGAACAACCCACGTCTTCCTCAACTGCCCAAATAAATCTGAAATAGGCCGGCTAGTAGGCAACGCTGCAGGCAATATTGATTCCCTTACAGTAACGAGTTCAACGATTGCTCTCTTCGAAAACTTCGATTTGATTCCAGCACCCGATTCCGTTGAGGATTCTGAATATTTCAACGCTGAGGTCTGTGGAAAGTTCATTGAAGAGACAGGCCATGGCCATCCATATGTGGTCATTGATACTGCGACCAACCTCGATGAGAGAAATATGGCTTTCTTTGACATGGCCGACAAAATCATTGTCGTTCTAGAACCGCAGGTTTGCTCTACCACACGTTTGGCTTCATTCTTCCGTCTGTATAAAAAACTTGGTATAGACCAGAAAAAACTCCTTCTAGTGCTCAACAAATGTGATGAATTCGGATTTGACCCAGAGGCCTTGGATGAGCAGATTTCTACCCCAATTGAAGCAGTCGTTGAATATGACCGTGAGAACGTAATGCAAAGTCTCAACAAGGGACGGCTTCTCGTTGACTACAAACCAGACTGTGACTGTGGAATATCAATTTCGAACTTGGCTCGTAAGTTAGTCTCTGAGGACGTACCTAAACTCGAAGAAGAGGATAAGAGTGGTTCTGGGATCTTCACTCTCTGGGGACTCCTCGACTAGTTACAAAATTCTCACATACTCTTTACGCTAGGCTGACTACAGTCACCCTCTCTCGGCGTTATCGTCACTAGTGAAAGCACTCAATTGACAACATCGAGGAGGGAAAATGAAAACTACGAACCTAGTCGCAGTTACTGCTCTGACGGCATTATCTTTGGTTTCAATACTAGACGCTTGTGTATCACCGAAAGACTTGGGTTTGGTCACAGCGGCAGTGACAACTCCCGTGAGCCAACCAGCAAAAGCCATCGAACAACCAAAAGTAGAAGTAGTATTTGCTCTAGACACCACCTCTTCCATGTCTGGTTTAATTGCTGGAGCAAAAGAAAAGATTTGGTCCATTGCTAACTCTTTGGCTCTGGCCAAACCTGCTCCACACATAAAAATGGGACTCGTTGCATATCGTGACCGTGGCGATGCATATGTGACAAAACTCTCTCCACTTTCCGAAGACCTAGATGCAATTTACGAAGCTCTCATGGGATTTCAAGCTCAGGGTGGAGGAGACGGACCCGAGTCCGTTAACCAAGGACTCAACGAAGCCGTTAAGAAAATCGAATGGGACATAGATCCTAAAACATACCGAGTTGTATTTCTCGTCGGCGATTGTCCTCCACATATGGATTACAAAGATGACGTCAAATATCACAAAACCTGCGGTTTGGCTCGTGAATTGGGAATTGTCATCAACACCATTCAGTGCGGCAACTATTGCCATACAGAAAAAGTGTGGACTGAGATAGCTTCTCTTGGTGGAGGCAACTACTTCAAAGTAGAACAATCAGGTGGTGCTCGTGTTACTTCCACTCCTTTTGATGCAGAAATAGCCAAAGCCTCTAGCAAACTCGATTCGACTCGAATTTATTATGGAAGTAAAGAAGAACAATCCAAAGGCGAAGCACGTAAGAACAAAGGTGAGGCAATACAGAAAAGAGCTACTGCCTCAGCTATAGCTCAAAGAGCGATGTTCAACTCTGGCAAAGCAGGGAAGTTGAATTTCTATGGTCATAACGAATTGCTCGAAGACCTGAAAAACAAACGTGTTTCCCTGGACAAACTACAAGATGACCAGCTACCTTCGCAGTTGCGTAAGATGTCAAAAAAACAACGCACTGAGGCCGTGCAAAAGCAGTTGGCTGAAAGAGCGAAGCTGCAGAAGAAGATTAAAGAGCTATCTGCCAAACGACAGGCTTACATCACAAAAAAACTAGCCGCTTCAGCAGACAAAGGTAAAAAAGCTCTCACTCAACGAGTTTATGACACTATTCGCAACCAGGCAGCTGAAAAGGATATTTCTTACGACGCCGATATGGCTTGTCATTAAAATTCCATCCGTGTTGGTCTGAGTTCAAGGACCCACGGCGGAATAGCTCGCAACTACTTCTGCTTTGGCAGGGCGTTCAGTAAACGCTCTGCCTCTTTTTTTGTTTCCTTGTTTTTGCTATGAATGGCTAACTCGTAATAAGAACGAGCTTTGTCAGAATCACCTCGAGCAGCCAGACATTGACCGATGAAGAGGTTGGCTCTTTGCCAAGATTTGTCGTGGGTCAAGATTTTCTCAAAGACAGAGGAACATTCGTCATACTCTTTAGCATAGAAGAGCAGCTCCCCAAGACTATCCTGAATGTTCACATCTTTGCTGAAGCGCTGTGCATTGAACCTTGCAAACTGAACAGCCATATTGAGATATTCAGGATCTTTGCTCTTCTGCCAGTTGGCAAGGTAGTTATAGACATACCTGTTCACCAGCCACTTGCCGTCGCTCTTGCCTCTAGTAAAGGCTTTAATGGCTTTATAAAAACCATTGATGTCGTTTTTATTAGCACAGAGCCGCAAGGCCGCGAAAAATGGATTTGTGGCACGCCTTTTATAAGTTTCCAAATGACGACACATGAGCTTCACCCCTACTGCATGCGATTTGTCATCTTTTCCGAGTAAGAATTGTGCAAGAATGACCAAGTGTTCATAATCCGTAGATTCCATAAATGACGCAATGTGAGAACAGGCTTTTTTATGACTTTCCAATGCCAACGATATTCTTGCAGCTAGCCTGTGATTCCAACGAGCAGAAGGTTCTAGAGAAAGTGCCCGTCTGATGGCTCTTTGTGCATCGTGGTACGAACCAGCCCTGTAATGTTGTAATGCCAAACCATAGACGGCCAGAAAATCGTCAGGTTTTTTGCGCAAGAATTCGTTCAGTTCAGAGATAGGTCGATCGAAGAATGTTTCTGGAATCTCAGCCAAAGAGTTTTTCTTTGCTTTCTCGAGAGTTATAACAGCCCGGCGGCAAAACGATTTGGCCTCCTCGGCCTTGTTTTGAGCAAAAAGACATTCGGCCATTCGAGCAAGTGTCAAAGCTCGTTCCGTATCTTTCTGTTCAGTACTCAACAATCTAGACAAGATATTTTGAGCCTTTTTGAAATGCCCACTAGAGTATGCTAGTCGTGCCCTTGTGAGCAATATACGACTCAATGAACTGTTGTTGAAAAAGGAAGCATCGTTTGCCATCAATGTGTCAGGTATGAATTTTGGAGCAAGCTCGAGTTTCAGGCGTTCCTTTCCTCTCACTATGAGGGTCGGGCGTGGTTTCGAGTCGTCTTTTTTATAAAATGCCCAAAAATCACCAGGCGTTGTCAGTTTCGTTGCATCATAACTGAGCACAAGGTCGCCAAAGATTAGGGGAGTATCAGACCTTGTCCAACTGAGCACTTTGACACCCCTTTCATTGAGCTGTTCTTTGGCATACAACAAAGTTGGTGAATACTCTAGTGCTTCATTGGCTCTCTGAAGTACCTTCTTATCATTGCTATAGAAAAAATCAATTTCAAGATAGACATCCTGACCCAAACGGCGAGCAAAAACTAGATGCCACTTTCCATCACGTAGAAAGACACTTTTGGGTTCAGGTGAAATCGAAAGTGGTTCATACCCTGCAGGTAGCACAGTCGTTTGTATGGCTCTTCGTGGTGGTCCATTGTAGCTAATGCTTTCAGGAGTGAAATATCGTCTTCCAACACCAGTGTCGACACAAGACAAAAACAGTTCTAGCTGCGACCACAACAGTAATGTTTCTCCTGGGTTCAAGCGTTTCTTGAGGTCAATATAATAGTCACGATTGCCAGCTGAATCTATTTCAGCCAGGCGAAAAGGCAGAGATGTCCCGTCTGCGGAACGAACAGAAATGAGGTTCATCGTTCCACGAGTAGCATAAGTGGTCCAATATTCTTTACTGTCATTTCGGATGCGACTGAGAGACTCCTCAATCTGTCTACCATCTTCTTGGATATGTGTTGTGTCCACGTTTAATCTAAGCAGCTCATCAAGGGCAGGGGAATAAACCATGCCACCTTCCAAAGCATCACGTAAACCAACGGCAGCCTCGTGCATGCGACCTTCATCCATAGCGGTGAGCGCTTCGCAATAATTACGGTAAGCAGCAAAGTCTGCAACGCGTTTTGTGCTATTTGTCTCTTTTCTTCCTGTGAAGTGACCAACAATTTTACTGGCAAGCTCATCCTGCAGTTTAAACAATTCACTCAATTTGCCATCGGTCTTGAAAGCGCTAAGTGCCTTGCCATTATGTCCTTCGACAATCTGACAAGAAATGCGCAAATCATCACCAGCAACCTGATAACTGCCAATGACGAGACGTCCACAGCCTAACTCTTGGGCTATGACTGTTGGATCTACGGGGCGTGAACTCCTGTAGGGAGCAACACGATTTCGAGACAGAACATTGAGTTTTGAAACTTTTGTTAGGGCAGTGGAGACAGCATCAGCAAAGCCCGCAGAGAGCCAATTCAACTTTGAATTTGTTGAGAGGTTTTGCATGTAAAGTACTGCAACAGTAGAGGTTGATAAGTTACTAGCAGGAGTTGAAAGGTCTGACTGGTCAGTTACTTTGCTTGTGGGAGTTTCTGGTGGCAGGATGAGGACCACTAACCAAATCGCAACAAGACCGCTCATCAATATGATCTCTCGAGTGGTGACATATTGGGAGCCTGGGGCTCCGTGATACCAGGCTAGGACAACCGTTGTCGGTAATCCAAAAACAGCTGTGACAACGAGAGTGCGAAGAGTTCCAGGGTCCAACTGCAAATAGTCGATGAAAAACTGACCAGCTTCAATCATTCCCCAGGCAATGCCAAGGTAGATAGCTATTGCAGAGAGTACACGTCGTTCGCTTAGCTGTGCCCAAAACCAAGCCAAGCCTCCGATGTTTTCTGCCTCTTCAGTTTTTTGTACTGGTTCTTGATCAGTCATGAGCTTCAGCTAGTCACAACATTTTTGCCGCTATCACTTTCGCCAAGAAGTGAGATAGCAGCTGATGAGAAAGTGCCAATGATTATGAACCAAGGCCAGGCAATACCGTAACCACTTTTGCCTACAGCAACGACGAGCACTGTTGAAAGGACCAAACCAAGGATGGTCGTAAGTGGAGAACCCCGTCGTACAGTCAGCAAACCGACGAGGAAAACACCTAAGAGCCCCCCATAGAAGAATGTCATTACACCAAGGGCTATGGAGAGTAAATCCGTTTTGGGATTGGCTGCGTAAAAGTCTGCAATGAGCAAAGCCAAACCTATGAGGCAGATTCCACTGGCGACTGTAGCAATCTTTGCTATCTTGAGCACTCCCTCAGTTTTCCCACCTTTGTGAGGTAGGTAAAAATCATTTACAAAAGTTGCACTCATCGCATTGAGTTCTGAGTCGATGGATGACATTGCAGCAGCAAAGACTGCAGCGATAATGAGTCCAGTAAGCCCAGAGGGCAGACACTTTACGATGTAGTGCAGAAAGACATCACCAGCTTTTACTTTACCAGCCACAACTGCCAGTTCACTCGTAGGCATGGTCTGCACATACAGAAAGAGCAACATGCCAATAATCATGAAAAGAAAGGTGACACCTACACCAAGAAAACCTGAGGCAACCATCGAAAGCTTGGAGCGAGAGGAGTCCTTACAGGTCAACATTCTCTGCACCATTGCCTGGTCAGTTCCGTGGGTAGCCATGGTCAGGAAAAATCCACCCAAGATTGCGGGTAACACGTGATAAGCGTTAGTCCACACTGATGATGAACTGTCAAAAAACTTGAACTTGCCTGCTGCGCTCAGTTTTGAAACCATCTCACTAGTAGTCAGCGGGATTTGCCTGGACAGGGCGAACACAGTGACAATTGCGCCACCAATCAACACAATAGCCTGCATCACATCGGTCCAAATGACAGCTTTAATGCCACCAAAAAGTGTATACACAACGGCTATCAAGCCAAGAATCACTATTGAATGTGCCATAGGTAAACCAACAGCAACTTTCACAGCCAAAGAAGCTATGAACAGTCGGGAGCCACCAGCAAAGACTCGACCTACCAAAAAGAGTGCTGCAGCTGAGCTCTTGGTAGAAGAACCAAAGCGGTGGGCAAGAAAGCTGTAAACGGTATAGACGCGCAATTTGTAATAAACACCGAGAAAGAGAAAAGCCAAGGCAAAGCGTGCGGCAATCGATCCTATACCAAACTGAAGGTATGTGAAGTTCCTCGTCAAACCTTGCTCTGGAGCACCCAAAAAAGTGGCAGCACTAATTTCGGTAGCAACCATTGAAAGAAGTGCTGCCCACCAAGGAATAGCTCTTCCACCGAGGAAATAATCATCCATTCCTTCTTCTTCTCGACCGACCCAGAGTCCAAGTGCAATGACTATCGCAAGGTAAGCAACAACTATGAACCAGTCGAGACCTGACACTATTTGACTTCCCAGTAGTTTCCTGTACCACCGAAGTTCTCAATGGTATTGAGCATGGTTGCATGATTTTGCAGTGACATATTGTTCATAATCGTGAAGCAGTTCTGTTTTGCCTGAAACTCTCGTTGCATCTCAGCCAAGCTCTTTTTCCGACCAGAAGGGGTGTAGCGACTTGCGCTGTTATAGTTGGGCTTCCGTGGAGGTAGGACAGAGTCTGGAAAGCGAGCCGCAATAGAACCTTTGATTGAGCCCTGTTGGAAGGAGTCTAGACGATGATAGTTGGCCTTGAGCATTGTCCATGCCACTGTCGCCGAACACATGAACTGTTTTCGCTCCAAAGGGATCTGAGCAAAATAGCGTACAGAATCGTTTTTGAACTTGTTTACCTGAGCCTGAGATACAGGTATCTTCTGATACATCATCTCACAGTAGAGCTGATGACAGAAAAGTAGATATTCAGCCATTGCGTTGAGATCGCGATCAGTGAGAACGAGTTTATTCTTCTCGTCAAACGCCAACACCTTCACGTGGCTGAAGATGATTCTTGCCAGAAGTGGTCGTTTGCTCAAGGGAATGTTTTTCATTCCAGCCCACATAGCAGATGTCAGTTGCAATCGCGCATAAGCGATTTGCTCTGGTTTGGTGAGCTGATGAAGTTTCGCCATAGAGTCCTCTAGTTTTTTTATCTCACTGAGGAATGTGGCAGGTGCTTGTTTGAACTCTTGCTTGGCTGGACCAATGAGATTGGTCTTCTCATTTGCGGGCAAAGAATAACCAATGATGAACTCCGCAAGACCAACAGCTGCGTCGATATGTGACTGCATCAACTTGAACTTGCCAGTTGAAGCCAGCACTTTGTCGGGACCGCTTCTTTTCGTTCTAACGGGCTTTTTCTGAGTATTTTGATTTCCCACAGCTCTTTGGTAAAGCAACTGAGCACCATAAGCGTCAACTAGCTGCAAATTCGTGGCAGTCAAGTTCACTACACGATAAGGAATCATGCGCCCCGATGGTTCCATCATTGTGAATTGATAACCCTGTAGAGACCAGCGGCCCATCATTGTGCCTTGTTTGGATGCGAAGCTATAGGCCCCATTTGGTTGCAGAGCCATGGTCACGCCATATTGTGGATTGTACCAGGTGCCCACAATACTCACACCTTGAGCCCAAGAATTTGACAAAATTAACAAGAGGCCGAAGCTTACTATTAACAATCTTTTCATTTTTACCCTCCCACCATTGATAGCCAATAAAGCCATAAGAGAGATTTTACCAGAAGTGCGCTAAACTTATGAAAAAGGTGATTAGGCATTGAATAAAAAACTAGAAGAAAGAGGTATCCCATGGGTCGGCAGTTGATGGTCGTGACACTCGGCGTTTTTCTCATTTGTTCGCTTGTTGGTTGTGAAATCTCCGTAAAGGATGGAGAGACTTCCGTCAAAGGTTCCATCAATGATGTAAAGGTCAACACCAAAAATGGCGGTGCTAATGTCCAACTGAAAAATGTCAAAATCACAGGTTCTCAAGATGGAAAAAGCGACCTCAACCTAGGTGACGTATCTGTCAATGCTGACGGCAAAGGTGCTCGCGTCAAAGTAGGTAATAGCGTGAACGTGAACGCGGGCGAAGAAGGCGTCAACGTCAAAGCTGGTTCTGCCTCAGTGAAAATCGATAACAACGGTATCGATATCAAGACAGGCAACAAAACAGCTGATGGCATTCTCGGTTCAGTGTTGAAAAACGTACCCGTTTCTATGGGCGACGACGACGATGACGAGTAACCACCAATTAGTTTGGGACTGTTACACGACATAGGGCAGCTCACCAAACTTTGGCGCTGGTTTGGCGTCGATTGGCCTTGGGGTGGACGTTGTCCAATAT
>CAZXTJ010000198.1:4766-12482 GCA_964643655.1 uncultured bacterium | reverse complement strand
GACTAGGATTGAGCATATGAGCAAAACAGCTAAGGCGTAAATAGCTCTTTTTGACTTGGGTTGCTGCCTTGGTTTTGGCCTTTTGGATTTGAGCTTTGCACGAGGTCTTAATCGAACTGGACCAATATTCGTCGTTGTTGTTGATGATTGCTCTATTTGCAGGCACTCGAGGAAATCCTTTGCTGAGTAGAAGCGATTTTCCCTCTCTCGATGGATTGCCCGAGTCAGCCCTTCAGCCGCAGGCAAGGGGATACCTAACGCTGACAAGTCTTCTGGTGTGACCAAAGACATGGATGGCTGCAGGTAAGGATTGTAATCCTGAAACAAATGAGAAAGGTGTTTGCCTGTTATAGCCTCAATAATGGTGTGGGCTGCAGCGTAACAGTCATCGCTTTCATCGGCTTTGCTGCGGGGAGGCAAGATCCTGTCGGGGGCAATATAGGCCATCGTCCCAACTATGGAGCCGGTTTTTGTTTTGGCCTCTCTTTCATCAAAATGAGCCAAACCAAAATCACCAAGCCTGTAACTACCGTCTTTGGCCAAAAAGATGTTTTCCGGTTTTAAATCGCGGTGAAGGATCTTGTTTGCATGGAGTTCATGCAGTGCGCCGAGAAGAGGAGTTGCCACTTTCTCAATGGCCTTATTAAATCCCAATCCGCCTTCGACTAGTTGGTCAGTTAGAGAGCCACCAGAAAGATATTCATAAACGATGAATGGACCGTAATCTTCATCACAGCCTGTGTCATAAATCTTTACGAGACCTGCATGATTTAGTCTTGAAGCAGCACAGGCTTCGTCGCGCAATCTGCGAGCGGCCATCTGCAGATTTTCGGGATTTTTTTGTTTGCTCTGTAGTAGCAGTAGTTTGACGGCAACAGTCAAACCACGCCTTTCGTCCACGGCCTTATAGACGACGCCCATACCACCTTGACCGAGTATCTTCTCGAAGCGGTACTGATTGGCAAACAATAACCCTGGCTCAGGATGTTTTCTCTTTTGATTAGGCATCTAATCACCCATCTTACTGTGGGAAAAGAGAAAGAGTCACCTTGGTATTGTTTTGTGGTATAAAAACAGGCTCAAATTCATTCAACTACTGGGGGTGCAAATGAACCGTTTCTCTACAGTCGCTCTAATCATCGCTTGCTTCGCACTGACAACTAGCTTGTATGCAGACTCTACTTTCCAATTCAACCTGACTTATGAGTCGACAGATGCTGGGCAAATAGTGGCACAACAGGCATGTAGCGGTTGGATGACTTTGAGAGACAATGGGACCTATCAATCAAAGGTAACCGTCGACGACAGTGGTACGTGGCGTTTGCAGAACATGCAAGGTGTGCAGCGCATCTTTTTCGTCTCGAGGACGGGTAGCCAGTTTTTTGGTCAACTACAGGGGAACACACTGGGTGTCTGGTGCTCGAAGACTCCTCGGGGAACAAATGTATGGATTAAAGGCAATAAAGCAGCGGCTGGTGCTAAAGTTGCCAAAGTCAGCAAACCGCAAGGCGCAGTCAAAGACATGCAAAAGGGACTCAATGCCCTTGCTGGTGGCAAAAACGCCACCTTTACTGTCAAAAATGGCCGAGTGACAAAAACCGCATTGTTCGGTGCAACTAGCGCAGGCAACTACGGCTATTATGACAACGCAACAGGAGAGCTGACTCACGACCAACAAGGAGTCATCCTTCGCCCCAATGGAACCTATTACTTCAGCTCAGAATTTGGTGCCGTTGAATTCAAAGAACGTGGTTTTTACACCATCGTTGGCAACAATGTAACACTTCGTTTTGACGACGGTTCGAGCTTTGTTTTGACCATAATGAATGGTGGGAAACAGCTCAATTATTACAGCCAAGGAATGCTCATCAATGAGTTTTTATACATGGGGACTGTGCCCTCGAAGTAGTTTTAAGGGGTAGTTCCTCTGATCCAGGAACGATGGATATTGCTTCCTCGTGCATTTGTCAGCGGTGGCACTATACCGTCGTCAGTTAGCAATGCATCGTGATTTCCATCAAGATCTGAGAACTCCGACGTCAGATATCCCGGTAAAGTACTTGGGTGCAAGATGCAGAAAACCAATGACAATAAAGCACGCTGAAAGAATCCCGATGGCCGGACAGTATGTGTATCCAACGATGAACGAGAAGACCTTCCTTTGATGGGGCCATTCAGTAGCAAAATCTGTAAAAACATACAAACACAATAAGAAACCTGGAATAGTATGGGAACAAAGTCTATTTCTTGCGGAGCAATCCGCCTGCAATACTCGAGCTAGATTTGCGATGAGGTGGCTGATATGGGTATTTTTGTAGGGCAGAGAAAGATACTGGTTTTCTCTTTTGCCTTCTTGCTGTTATCGATGAGTATGCAAAAGGGTCTTGCTTGGGAAGTGACCAGTTCTTGGTTGACTGGCAAAACGAGAGTGGAGAGTGAAGTAAAAGCTTTGCCTAGATTATATGTAATCGAGGAAATGGAAACAGAAAGAAGTGCTCGCCAGGGCTGCGTGCTCGCTTACACATTCAAAGATGGGCAAACTATCAAACGTGAAGTCATTCTCGAGCACCCTATGAAAAGCTTCAGTAACGAGTTTGGTACGTTTTACGGTAATAGTTTTTTGATATTGCATGGCCCACGTTCAATTACAGTCATAGATCTGAAAAGTGGCAAGATTGCCTTTGAAAATGCAGGCAGGCTCATCACCATAAAAAGTGACGAACTTATTGTCTGGAGGAGTGTGCCAGATGAAAAGAGCCTGAAAAGTTACAACTTCCAAACTGGCGTGCAAACAGAGTTATCACCTGGCGGCAAATGGGAGTTCGCCTTGGGTTATGACCATGTCGAATTGTCACCTGACAGAACCAAAGCACTCGCTGGAAATGAAGATGTTTTCCTTTTTCCATCTGGTGGCACAAAAACAAAAATCGTCTCTGGTCTAAAAAACGAGATACCAGCCGACGCCCTCTACCATGCCTCAGTACCCAAACTCTGGTTGGACAATGTGAGTTTCCTTACTCAGGAGCGCAACGGCAAGATAATCAAAGTTGACTTGAAGGGTGAGATAACACCTATAACGCAGATTGAGATTGAAGAGCTGCCTAGAAGTGCACCTAGACTCTATCGTGATGCTATTGGGCGTATCGTGTATCATTGCGGCGGTAGATATGTCATTGTTCCTGAACAGCGAAAACACTGGCCCATTGAATGGGAGAAGTTGGGACACGATTTTGAGGTAAGTCTCAACTTGGATAAAACCTTTCGCCGTATTCAGCACAAAGGGCAGCTCATTGATAAGCTGAACCATTATCGTAGCTATCTATTCACAACAGATGACCACATTGCCACCGAATGCGCTGATAGAGAGGGTGGGGCAGGCATATTCTATTGGTCTGCTCATAAGAAAGAGTGGCAAAGGCTTAAGACCCAAAGCGACTCAGCACGTATAATCGGTTGGGGGAAGTGATGGCAGAGAAGAGTGTTAGGTACAAAAACTACGAACACTCCAATGTCAGGCAGGAAATGTACTGAAAAGCCTCCAACATGATTTGAATGGGCAGTATCATGTAGCATGCCTCTATGGCTATGTCGGTTTTCTGAAAGGGTGGGGGCGTGTCTACACCATATAAGGACTATAAACATCCCAAGATTGCAGTCTTCCTTGGTTACGGATTGATAGCGATTTCAATAACTCTCTTTGTTTGTTGCGCCGGAGCCGTCGTAGCTAGCAAATATGTCTTTTCAGAGTTCCAAAAAGGAAGCCGATACGTTGCAGACGTGAGCAAAATGCGGCTGGAAGTAAGGGAAGCGGAGCTCAAATCGATTAAACCCATGTTAACAGAAGCCATCTTGAAACGGTGTGTGGCTAGTGGAAAGTTATCGGAAAATGACAGAAAAAAGCTCATAAAGGTACGGGCTGATGAGGTAGTCTCCTGTTTGCAAGAGGCAAAAAAGAAAGCTCAACACAAAGAGGACGAGTCTCGCTTTTTGCAGAATTACATAATCACGGTCTTTGCAATTGCATCATTCCTGACCTTCTGTCTGGCACTGGCTTTTGCCTATGGTGGGCGAAAACTGACAGAGAGACGGCAGATATCAACAGTTTCGTCCCAGTCCTGAACATGTGTTTATCATAATAAACACTTTCCTGTTGCGCTATTTACCAATGTAATCACTTTCCTACTAAACTATCTACCAATTCACTTCTAGATAGGCATTACACAACTTTGGCGCAGTTCCTGCTGGACGAACCCCATATTCTATAAATGTGGGGTACGGAGTTCACCATGAGCAGGTTAATGTTTGTCGCCTTAACAATAGTGTGTTCACTTTGTTTATCACCAAACATTGCGCAATCGAATGAAAAGGCCAACAGTGCTGCCAATCGTTTGTCCTATCAAGCCGTTACTGGTGAGATTCCTATTCGTGCTTACCAACACCCAGTTGATCGCATCATCCAACGCATAATGGACAGACTTGTCAGTAAAGAAGCATTGGATGCGATAAACCAAGAAGTGTGGAAAGCAACAAAAGAAACTTTCGATAGATACGATCTCAAGGCAGCCCCGAAGAACGAATACAAAGAGCTTTACAACCATTTGAGATATGTTTCCAAGCGGATTGGGTACAAGGGGCATATTACAGTTCACGAATTGCCAAATTATCCTGGACAAGCTGGAGTTAGCTCTATCGGTCGCGGCAAAGACATGTTGGTTTTTGATCCTGTTTTTGTAAAGGGTTTGTCTGCTCTTGAAACTAGAGCCTTATTGGCACACGAACTGGCACACCTGAAGCTGCGACATCAATCATCTGGTGGTTTGCTGCATATCATTGGCACAAGCAATAAACGAAAGCTCTTTAGCGCTCTACTTAGCGGAAAAGCCGCAATCAAATTGAACGAAATAGAAACCGTCCTAAAAGGGAAAATGCAGCAGTATCCTGGTTCAGTGCAGAGATTTGTTGATGGTTATTTCAGCCGACTCAACGAGTTTTCAGCCGACCGAGCTTCCATTTTAATGACTGGAAGCGCTAAAGACGCGACAAGCATGCTTGCCAAAAGCTCAGTCAGCATGCGCGATGGGTGCAATATTGACGCATTGGTAGACCAGATTAGAAAACCAAGTGCTGGAGGTTTATCAAGGCTTGATAGAGTGCTCAAGTTTGTCATCGCTTTCAGGAGTAGTTGTACTCGCAGCCATCCAACACTTACACGTAGAGTTCGCGAAGCAATTCGTTTTGCTGCAAATCGTCCTGAATACTGTCTCAAACTAAATGATTGCGAAAACGTCAAAAGAGAGCTCAATAGGATTAGAAAAACGTCAGCCAAGTTGCAAAATGGCAAGACAATAATTGAGTTGGCTACTGGACAGTCCGTCATCGAAAGAGGCATTGGTGGAGACGAGGGTATCAGAGCCGATCTTGACAAGCTTGCAAATAGCGAGACCGTAAAGGATGTCACTCCTCAGCACAAGGGAGATGACTTTTTGAGACAGTTCAGAGATAAATTGGCTCTTCGAATTGCCAATTTACACAATCGTTTAAATCAAATTCGATTTGCATTGAGCAAATCAGGTAAAGGATTTAAGGCTCTGAGCAAAAGATATGTAAATGAACGTGCCGAACACATCATGTTGCAATACGATGCAGTCCTCGTTAGCGAGAAACAGTTCCCGGAATTGCATAAGATTGTTCAGTCCGAGACAAAGAGCAGGGGATTGAAAGGTATTCCAACATATATCATTCCTTCAAACAATGACGTCGTCTCCTTAAAGGGTGTCACCTTGGGGAGACCTTATCTTCAAATCTCAGCAGAGCACATAGATTCTGCAGCTCTGAGGAAGCACATCAGAGATGCAATTTTGAGCTATCGTTATTTGGCTCCAATAGCAACAAATGAAAAGAAAAAGTGGGAAAGTTTCAAAAATGCGATAAAACAGGGTGATTTGAAAAAGGCTCAAAGTATTTTTGCTAAAGTCCGATGCCGCATTTCATTGAAATCTGGCAATATTGGTGAAGGGGCCATAGCTTATCGTCAGACGGCTAAAAGTGCATTTCAGCTATCAAGAGCTTTCACAGACAGTGGCAATATGCTACAAGCTTCACGTTATGCATCTATCGCCTTGGAGGCAGCGACAAAAGAAAACGAGGCCGTTAAAGCCTCCAAGACCTCTAGGTATGATGAGCGCAGTGCACAGGCCAGAAATAAGTTTCAAAAGGTTTTGTTCAATCATATTCGGCAAAACAAATTGGCTATCAATGGTAGGGCTCTAAGTACCCTCGATAGACTCCCCAAACAAGCGCGTAATGAAATTCTTAATAGAGTTTCTGGCAGTTGTAGAAGAGAGTTTTTGCTGAGATTCCACTCCTTCGACATTGGTAGGGGCGGCATTAACTTGCTGCATGGAAAGGGCTCTTCGTTAGCCATCGAAAAGACGCCCAGTAGTGAGTTGAGCTTTCTACTTAGAGGTCGCGCTCTCAGTGCGGAAAGCATGGTCGAGCTTTTGAACGCTAGTAACGGCACACTGAAGGGTGCCGTAGAATTGGCCAATCTGACGATTGACAATACTGTACTTTCGAAAGGCCCTAAACATTTACGAAGAGCTCTGCAAATAAACATATTGGAGGGCAATGAGCTACGCAAGCTTCTCGAGCAAGGTCGTTACCCAGAAGATCAAATCGAAGCAATCGTCAAAGCACGAAAGAATGGAATTTTTAAAAACGCTAGCGATTTCTACAATAGAACAGGTTTGACCGAAGAGGCTATTGTTGTTGGAAATGCTGGCAGGAAGGCTAACTTCACGAATTATCCGCGAAGAAGAGGGACGATTTCAAAGAAACCTGTTCGGCTGGCCAAAGTGGTGGGGCGACGTTCAGGGCAAGCTCTTGGTCACACAGTACAAACACTGTTTACAATAATGGTCATGCATATGTCTACTGAGTGTTATTACACAGGCAAAGTGGATGCGAATTCGGCATTGCAGGCTCTAAATTCTCCTGACATGGTTCTGTCACTTCCCATAGCTGGTCTTGCAACACAAGGGGTTAGCAAAGTAGCCAAACCGGCTGAACCTCTTATTACTCGCATCGGTTCCGAAAAACTGACCAAGCTCCTGAAACCCCTTGGTAAATCAATCGTCACATTGGTTGCTTATGAGTTTGTTGGAGTATTTGCAAGAGAAGCAACAACTGGCTTGGTAAAAGGTAAAGATCACTTGTCTTTTACCAAGATGATGAATGACTCCAAGTTGAGGAAACAGTATTTCTCTAATCTCGCCAGACTGCTCTCTGATAGAGAGCGTTCTGGTCAGATAATAAATACTTTGTTCAGGGAACGAATCCTTTCAGCTGAGTTCGGTATGCTCGTGGCTGGAATGATGGCTGGAACAAAAGTTGGAGCTGCCCTTGGCCGTGTGGGATATGTTGCAGGTCCTAAAGGTGGAATTGTATGTCAGGTCATCGGAGGACTAGTAGGCGGAGTGATTGGTGCCGTCGGCGGTACAGTCATAGGCAAAAAGGTTGACGCAGCTTGGAAACAAGGACGGCTAACCAAAAAACGTGAAAAACTCGAGGAGCTACTGATAAGAAACAGTTTTGACCGCTTCACCATTTATCGAAGTGCAGCAAGAGATTGCCTCAATTACATCTCAGACTATGAAGAGTACAGAGAAAAGACAATCGAGCTTCTTGCTTCTATGTACACAGTCAAACTTGCCAAAG
>CAZXTJ010000198.1:0-4666 GCA_964643655.1 uncultured bacterium | reverse complement strand
GAGATCAAAAACAAAATGCTCTATATTTATGAACAAGATTTGCAGCTTCTGAGCAAGTTTATTGAGGCAGACAATGTTAGCCAAACCCAGAGAGATTGTCTCATTCAATTCGAGAACAATGCAGTCATTGCCAAAGCAGTACTCCAAGCGCAACTAATGAACTTCGCAGCCCTGTCTGGCGAGACTCAGCTGGTGTGCACTGACGAAAACTTGATGGCTGGTCTTGAGTATGTGGGGCGCTGATTTTCGTGGGCAATGTTTATGCCTAAGACTCTCCTCTTCGACGACATAACACGTTCCGCAGTCGAAGCCTTCTGTTGGGATGAGAGCAAATCAAGGGTGAAATCGGAACAGTGGTTCAACTTTGGGATAGCGTCAACTGGACGATACACTCTGTCCTCGGTGACGACATCACTGTTCGAAAAGAGACACTTCATTTGAGCTCCTACTGCTTAATCGGTCATTAAAAGAGCATTTGGATACATTGGCACGTCTCATGCGTATACCTGCGTGCGTTTAATAAATATAGAAAATGGAGTTCGTAATGAGCAGGTATACATTATTAGTAGTGCTATTGAGTAGCGTTACATTTATGACTGTTGGCTCCGTTTTCGCCAATGATGTTATCAGTCAAGGAGCCAGAAACCTATCTTATCAAGCAGTGACTGGCGAGATTGCTCCTGATGTTTATCTTCATCCTGTAGACAGACTGCTTCACAGAGTAATAGATAGACTGGTAAGCAAAGAAGCCGTTGAAGTCATTCAAAAAGAGCTTTGTGCTGAGGCTCGCCGAGTAATGAAACTTCAGAAAACCACTCCAGCAAAAGAGAGCGCTTATCCAGAACTATACAAACAGCTTCGTTATGTGAGCAAGCGTCTTGGTTATAAAGGGGAGCTAACTCTACATGAAGTGAAAAATCTGTCAGGCAGTGCTGGTGTGACATCCATTGGCAAAGGAAAAGATGTTCTCTGCTTTGATCCTGCCTTTGTCAAAAGAATGTCGGCTCTGGAACTTCGTGCCTTGCTCGCACATGAGTTGGCACATTTGAAATTGAAACATGGGCCATTGAGGAAGCTCATCGATGTTGTGATGAACAAAAAGATGAGCACTCTGCCTGGCGCTTTGTGCAAAGGTAGAGCGGCTGTAGAGCTCAAGGATGTGGAAGCCAAACTCAACAATCACCTGAAACGATATCCTGGAAACGTAAGAGGTTTTATCAGCGGCTATTTTAACCGTATCAATGAGTTCTCAGCAGACAGGGCTGCCATCGCTGCTACTGGTACTGGCAAACACATGGCGTCAGTGCTGAGCAAACCCAATTCGAATTCGAAGCAAACTATCAACTATGAACTCATCATCGAACAGTGCTCTAATCTTCGTGCAGGCGGTCTGACTAAGCTCGACAAGGTGTTTAAAACCATATTGAGCTTCCGTATGGGCGCAGCGCTAACACATCCCATGCTCCCTTACAGAATTCGCGAAGCATTCAGATTTGCCAATAGTCGGCCTGAATACGCATTGGAGCTGAAAAAGTGCGAACAACTAAAAAGAGAACTAAGAAGTATAAAACATGAGATTTCCGTTAATGAGAACGCCAAATCTATAGTTGAGCTTGCCACTGGTCGCGGAGTATTGGAAAGTGGCATTGGTGGTGAGAGAGGCATTCAGCATGACTTGGAGCGATTGAGCAAAAGTGAAACCATCAACGGAATAGAACCTCGAAAAATGGACAGCTCCTTTTGGCTCAACTTCAAAGAGCAGCTTGCCATTCGCCTTAGTGAAATACGAAACAACATCTCTCGCATACGTTTTGCCCTGTCCAAATCAGGCAAAGGACTGAAAGACTTGGCTCGCTCTTACATTGAAGCTCGCAGTGAACATGTGATGTTGCACTTCAACGCCATTCTCGTTACAGAACAGCAATTCCCAGAACTTCACAAAATCGTACAATCTGAGGCCAAGAAGCTTTCAATCAGAAATATTCCGACCTATGTAGTACCAGAAGGAACATATGGTGAGATTGTAACCCTCCGTGGTAGCTCTGAAGGCCGACCACATCTTCAGCTTTCTGAAGAGTTCTTGGATACAAACAACAAGCGTGAGCTGATCCGCAATGCCCTCGCAGGTCATCGTTATGTCAATCCACTCAAAACAAAGAGCAACAAATGGCGGGCTTTTGACAATGCAATCAAAAATGGCAACTTGGCCCAAGCGCAGGCAGAGTTTGCTAAACATCGTTATCAAGGTTCCTACACAGGGACCTCTTCCGCTCTTGGTGCACTGGAATACTCTCAGGCGGCACAAAAAGCTCTAACTCTTTCTCGTGCATACAAACAGGTAGGTTCCAATTTCCAAGCTTCCCGTTATGCTTCTGTGGCACTTCACGTTACTAGCTGCGAAAGGATTGCGGCCGACCAAGCATCGGGAACTGCAACAGACAGACGCAGAGAAGTTGGCAGAAAACAATTTAGAAAAGAACTGGTCGACTACATCAGAGTCAACGGATTAGCAGTCAATAGCCAGGCTCTTTGTGCATTGGACAAACTGCCCAAGGACGTTCGCCAACAGATATTGAACAAAGTAAGTAGCGGCAGCCGCAACGAATTTGCTCTCAAGTTTTTCGAACTCAGACAGGCCGGAAAGCTAATTCTGGCTAGTGACCCTAAAAATCCAGGTATCCTAGAGATCAACAAGAATGAAAAGGGGAATCTTCGTTTCTCTTATCAATTCAAAGAGTTATCAGTGAGCAGACTGGTTGAGTTGGTAAAAACGGCAGGCAGTTTGGCCGCAATTCCCAGCCTCTGCAGCTTGAAAATATATTGTCATCAGTCGGACAAAAAGAAGGTTATATTCGCGAGAAAAACAAACGTCAACCTTATGAAAGGTGAGGAACTTCGCACTGTTTTGGTTGAGTCAGGCTTCACTCTTGAGCAGGCAAATCGCATTGTAAAAGCTCGAAGGAATGGTCCCTTCATCAATTACAAAGACCTACTCACTCGAACAGGATTAAAGGCTAATGAAATCAGTTTTTATGAACACAAAAGACCACAAATCTTCAAAAGGCGTATGAATGCAAATAGAAAGGTCGTACGTTTGGCCAAAGTCGCCTCAGTTCGTTCAGGGCAAGCTCTTGGGCACACAGTGCAGACCCTCTTCACCATTATTGTCATGCATATGGCAACTGAGTGTTATTACACAGGCAAAACTGACGTGAATACAGCTTTGCACGCTCTCAACTCGCCTGAAATGGTTCTATCATTACCCTTTGCTGGCTTGGCCACAAAAGGTGTTTCCAAAATCTCAAAACCTGCTGAAGTTTTGCTATCTCGAGTTGGCTCTGAAAAACTCGTGCAGATGTTAAAACCTCTCGGTAAGAACATCGTTACCCTCGTAGCATTTGAATTCGTAGGCGCATTTGCTAGAGAGGCAACTATGGGAATGATGAGCAGTGACGATGAGCTTTCATTCACCAGAATCATGAAAAACAGCGAGTTGAGGAAAAAGTACTTTGCCAACTTGGCGAGACTCCTCTCTGACGGTGAGCGCTCAGGCCAGATCATCGGCACACTCTTCAAGGAGAGAATACTCTCGGCAGAATTCGGAATGTTAGTCGCTGGAATGGTTGCTGGAACAAAAATTGGAGCAACCGTTGGCCGTGTAGGCTACATTGCCGGTCCCAAAGGTGGAGCAGCCGGTCAAGTCATCGGTGGACTTGTGGGCGGCGTAGTTGGCGCAGTCGGAGGAACAGTCATTGGCAAAAGTGTGGACGTAGCGTGGAAACAAGGCCGATTAGCCAAAAAGCGCGAATTCCTTCTCGAGCACCTGACACGAAAAAGCACAGGTGATTTTTCCACTGATTATGCAGCAGCCAAGGATTGCCTCAACTTCGTATATGACTATGAAGAGTATAGAGAGAAGACAATCGAGCTTCTCGCTTCTTTGTACACAGTTAAACTTGCCAAACTGGCAAATACTGGTGATGAAGAGCTGCGTAAAGATGCAGAAGAGATAAAAAACAAAATGCTCAATATCTATCAGCAGGATTTGCAGCTGCTAAACAAGCTCATTGAAGCACCCAATGCCAGCGAAGCCCAACGAGACTTCCTCATTCAACTCGAGAACAATGCAGTCATTGCCAAAGCCGTCATTCAAGCGCAGCTATTGAACTTCTCTGCTGTATCAGGCGACACTCAATTGGTCAGCGCAGACGAGGATTTGATGGCTGGCTTGGAGTATGTGGGGCCCTGATCCTCAACCAATCCCTTGAGCCAAGTTCTTCTCTTGGTCTTTACGTAACCATCAACCAATCGAGGGAAAATACCTTGCTCATTGAGTATAGCGTCTTTGTTGCCATCGAGATCTATCAAGTGGACTTGGCCATATTTCTCTTCAATGACGAGCCATCTGCTGCCCCAGAAGCCCTTTACTGATATCTCGCCTTTGGGTAAAGGCTTCAACTCTACTCTTACCCCTGTATTATCGAACACGAGTGGTGGAGTAGTTCTCGAAAAGCAAAATCTCTTTGAATCTGCTGACCAAATGGAGCACCCGTCATCCCTGTATACATTGCTGCGCAGCTCGATAGGTTGATTGTTGATGTACTTCTGTTCGCTCTCTGACCAGTTGCCAAAAGTGAGCTCCCTACGTTGACTGGAGATATCTTTA
>CAZXTJ010000197.1:0-12515 GCA_964643655.1 uncultured bacterium | reverse complement strand
CTATGGCTTAGGTGCAACTTTTTACTATCTTCTCACAGGCCATCTTCCCTTTAAAGCGCATAATTTGACGGAGATATTGTGCAGCCACGTCAATCAACCCTTAGTGCCAGTGGCAAAAAGACATAGGGGTCTACCTGCAAAACTTTGCCAAATCATTGAAAGATGTATGGAAAAGAAAGCAGAAGACAGGTTCCAAAGTTGTGACGAATTGTTGCGAGCTCTTAGGGTACTGGAATACGCAGAGGTCAGACTTGCTCAAGAAAACAAAGAGCATTCTTCCTTCAAAACTGGCCGCTTGAATCCTATTAAATCAGGTGAAGCCCCCAGCCCAATGCAGTTTATGACCACATTTGCATACTTGCTGACATTTTGGGCTACTTTACTGGTCGTACCAGTTGGATTGGCTTTTGGATGGTAAGGTAGGAGAAAATCAACCGATCAGCTTCTCTATACTGATAAAACACTGCCTTGACCCTCTATTGAAGGTGAGATACCGTATTTGTCGGTTTCCATATAAATAGGTCGAGGGGAAAAATGGGAGACTCTGACAAAATTACTGACAAGAAGTCTAAAGACACTGGCAGTAAATCATCTACTAAACCATCTAGACGCAGACTTGTTGCTGAAGCAGCAAAAGAGACTGTTGAATTCGTCAGTCCTGGCCACGTCCTAGAGGACAGATACGAGGTCGTCGAAGAGATCGGCCGCGGTGGCATGGGCATTGTATTCAAAGCCCACGATCGCTCACTGGAGATGGATGTTGCCATAAAAGTACTGCCTCCAGAACTATCTAGTTCTAAAAGGGCCATTCGTGATCTCAAACGTGAGGCCAAAATGGCCATGCAACTTACCCATCCGGGCATTATGGCTCTGCGTCACTTTGCTGATAGCGGTGCAGTCAAGTTCCTCGTTATGGAATTACTTGAAGGTCAAACGCTAGATGACAAGCTTGTTGAAGTAGAAATACTCGAAGTTGATGAGGTCGTTGAGCTTGCTAAACAGATTGGCTCAGCTCTC
This sequence comes from uncultured bacterium, assembly GCA_964643655.1. Classification (GTDB taxonomy): domain Bacteria; phylum Muiribacteriota; class UBA6191; order CAZXTJ01; family CAZXTJ01; genus CAZXTJ01. Next base: position 11,498 of record CAZXTJ010000197.1, on the reverse strand, counting down.
GACTTTGCTCATGAGTCAAAAGTTGTACATAGAGACATAAAACCGGCAAACATCTTTCTGAAAGAGAAAGAGGATGGTTATTCAGTTAGCTTGATGGATTTTGGAATTGCACGCCAAATTAAAGACTCTATGTCACGAGTCTCCAAATGTGATTCTTCAGGCACCCTCTGTTACATAAGCCCAGAGCAAATGCGTGGCAAAAGGGCCGATGGACGGGCAGATGTCTACTCCTTGGCTGCTTCTCTCTATGAATGCCTCGCAGGTCATCCCCCCTTCTATCAAGGCACAATCTCCTTTCAAATACTAAATGAAGCGCCAGCGCCAATAGATGATGTGCCGGAAGTCATCAATAATGCACTACTCAAGGCACTTTCCAAATCTCCTGAAGAGAGGTTCCAAACAGCTGGAGACTTGGCCAAAGCACTGGCAGGAGAAGAGATTGCAGCTCCAGCCCCTGCTCCAACAGAACAAGCCCCAGACTCAGATAAAGAGGAAAGTGACAAAGCTGAAGCCCCTAGCGAATCTCCAGTCGAAACCACTGATGAGCCTGAAGATAAGGCGAAAGCATCGACTTCCACTGAGAAACAAACAATCAACATTTCTCAGGAGTTTCAACGCCTCATCAAACAACCTGCCTTCAAGATTGTTGCTGCTCCCTTGATGGTGGCCTTGTTATTGACCTGGGGTGTCTTTGCAGCCTATTCCAATAGTTGGATTGCAAGACTATTCGGCCAACCAGTACTCGACAACAGACCACGTCCACGAGCTGTTCGAACGGCACTGCAAAAGGGCATACACAAAACAGCCAAGAACCTTGCTGCACACTGGCGTGTCATTGGAGAACCTAGCGAAAAAGTCGCACTCGCACTCTTAGCTGGTTTCAAAATCACAATTTCTAACAATCCATTCGCCAAAAAAACTGATGTGGCAGCAATTGCAGCCGCCATCTACCCACCAGAAAATGAAAAACGGCAACAGCAGCAAATTGAGGCCACAGCACAAGCCAAACTAGAGGCACAGGCAAAAGCTGAAGAAAGAGCCAAAGAAGAGAAAGCAAAAGCAGAGGCCTCTGCCAAGGCGAAGGCTGAAGCAGAAAGAAAGGCCAAAGCTCAAGCTGAAGCAGACAGAAAGGCTAAAGAGAAAGCAAGAAAAGCTGCTGCTAAAACCAAGTACAGTGCCAAACAAAAGGCTCGAGATGATGCTGCTCAGAAGAGAGAGCAAATCGTATATAGGGAATGGCTGAAGAAGAATGCTGAAAAGCGAAAAAAGTGTGAAAAAGTAATATTGCCACCTACAATCGTAGGCAACTTCTTTCCCCAAAAGCTCAAACCAAAAGCCAAGAAGATTTACACAGATGTCACTGAAAACCCTCTTTTTAAGAACATAGTAAAAAAGCGCAACAAGAAGATCGTAGATAAGCTCATTGGTGACATAGACTCTCAAATTGAATTGAGCCACCTAAAGACAACTAGAAAAGGCAAAGTCGAAATCTTCATACTTGCACTTCGAGATTTCTATGAGAGACATCCCAAACTGCTCGATATCGAAATGGATTTTGTGCTCGAGGCTGCCCTAAACACTGTTCCAGTCGTCGGACTTGTCATGCTTCGCGCACTACCTGCACATCCCAAAAGAAAGAGTATTCTAGATGATCTTGGAACTCAGGCATTAGCTCGTCAAGAAGCTGAGGTTTACAAAGCCATCGTTGCCGAAAAGGGACGAAGCGTTACTCCCACAGATTTCGAAAAAGAATTCAGAGGAAGCGCTGGTGACGCAGCTGAAGCTAGTTACTCTGGCCCTGTTGTCTGCACAATACGAACGAGCATTCACAAATATTCTTACGATTACGTCAAGAAAGTAACTTTACAAGTAACTCCAAAAAGCAATGGCGCCTCAACGAGTGGTACCTGGGAAATGGATCTCGATCAAAAAGGAAAGACAAAAACTGTTCGACCTTACATTCTCAGAATTAAAATCAAACCTGGCATATATCGAATCACACTATATCTAGATGGGTATACCCGTAAGCCGCTTCCCATAGCTCTCAATTTCAAACCTATTGTCTATACAATGACTTTGAACGCGGGGAAGAAAGAAAAGACCTTCGATTTAGGGGTTAACAATATGAAGAGGGGAAGGTGATTTGGCAGTGCTCAGAAACAAACGAGGCGAATTAGATCCAACTTTGGCAGCCTGGGGAGCTGCTTTTCTCGTCCCGCTCGTCACAGCTATTTTTCTGTATATCGGTCACAGCACTCTTCCCCGAAGGGTAGCCTCCTTTTTGTCAAAACCTGTTGAGTTGGATTTCGCTAATCTGATTGTTGATGAACGACTTGGTGTTGAAATCGACTGCCAGATTTTGTTGCTCACCTGTAAAGAGAATGTCACAGAGACTTCTTTGAATCAGCTGCTCACTGTTTCTGCCAATGAGCTGAGTATCAACCGAACTGATTTGGTTTTGCTCAACTCTTTTGACAATGGACGAACTTGGCCGCTTAGAGTTCCTCCTCCAAAGCGCCACACCATAGCCGATCGGTTACGACGCCATCCGAGCATTATGTCTGTGGGTTTTAACACTGTTCATCGTTTGGCCCAGACTACTGGTGTTATCAGCAATGAAGCTGGTGATAGCTGGGGATTGTCGGCAATCAAGGCTCATGAAGCATGGCAACTGACCAAAGGAGAAGGCAGCTCCATAGCTTTCGTCGATTCTGGTGCCCTCGTGTATCATCCTGCTTTGAGTTCCAAAATGACCAATCCTTACAGTCTGGCAACTGACTCGGCAAACATGCAGGTAGGCTCTTTTGTGAGCCCTGGTGGATCACTGAGGTTCGTTACCTCACATGGCACTCATTTGGCTGCCATCGCTTGTGGTGACAAGGGAAGCAACAACTGGCAATCGGTAGCTCCACAAGCCAACTTCATACCTGTTCAATCATTGTGGTACCGCCAACATGACAACGAAATTCTAGGCGGCGCAGCTGATATTGTTGCAGGCATTAGATACTCTATTGCCGCTGGAGCCCAAGTCATTTGCATAGGCAGTGAACCATGTATTGATCGTGAACTCGCTGCTTATTACAGAAATTCTCCTCGTCTAATCAAAAAAGCTATCCGTTTTGTAATGAAAATTCCGTTGTCGATATCTCTCGAGTCATTCAGGATGGCCATAGATGAAGCCAACAAATCTGGTGTGATAATCGTCAAAGCTGCTGGAAACCAAGATTTGCCAGCCTGGTTTGACGAGATCTGCGCATCTCGGCGAGTCATCACTGTCGGCGCAATTGATAAAAACAACGGCCGAGCAGACTTTTCCAACTATGGAAAAGAGGTAACAGTCAGTGCTCCGGGAGTGAACATTTTGGGTGGTACTGCTAATCCTAACAAGCAATTCAGTTCTATGTCTGGAACCTCCGTTGCGGCAGCCCATGTGGCTGGAGTCGTTGCATTGATGAAATCTAAAAATCCTAGCCTGACTCTTCTCGAGGTGAAGGACATCCTCATAAGAACTGGTCGACCAATTCCAGGCAAGGACAAGTCAATCGGTCCTCTCGTCAATGCAGAAGCTGCTGTAATGGAAGTAGTCAAACGATTAAAAGATGGTGTTACACCTCCTAAAGCAGAAGCTCCCCTACTCTCTCCCATTGGGCGACCTGTTCCTTCGGTGGGAGACAAAAATGTGCTTCCGCACATAGGCAAGTCAGAAGAGGTCAAATCGACTCAGAAGGAAGCTGTCGCCGAAACGAAGGAAAGTGGCTCATCAGCAAGCAGCACAGCAGTTGAGAAGAGTGCTTCAGCAGGTGATGAGACCGTTGCTCAGACGAAGAACAGTGGCTCATCAGCTAGTAGCACGACTGTTGGAGAAAAATCGAAGAAGGACGACTCGCCGATGGCTCCTCAACGAGACCCATCAAAGATATACGTCAACTTCAAATCTGAACCTGCAGGTGCAAAAGTTTATTGTTACAACTTGCCTTCGCGATACATTGGAAAAACACCCATTTCTTTTGGTTTTGCCCCTGGAAACTATCGCTTCAAGTATGCCCTTCCCGGTCATGAAGACAAGGTCTTCGAGAGGTCACTGAAACAGGGTGAAACACCTTCCATTGAGTTCTCACTGGCACCCAAGGAAAAGACAGCAACGAAAGAAGCTGTCTCGAAAAAGCCGAATCGCAAACCCACAGTCCGCCGTGGTTCTGGTGGGATAGGTAGTCCAGAGCACGCAAACAAGTTCGTAGGCACTTGGGTGGCTTTGTCTAAACACAACCGAAGGTACACAAACACTACTTCTAATTTGAAACTCAGAACCCTAGCTTTCCATGCAAAAGCCAAAGAAGTAGACATCACTTGCACAGCCACAAAGTGGACAGGTCCATTTGGTATCCAAAGAAGCAAGAAGTGGTTCTACGAACCTGAACAAGAGGTTGCCCGGCTCAAACCTGGCAATACTTACAACCATTTTTACGGTAGATTCAATTTCCCCGAAAAGGGCTGGGTGCGAGTAAGCATCAACGTTTCTGGTCAATGGGCACACGTCACCAACAAGAAAGATAATGTTGGCTTCGACCTTTACAGAGTGCCTCCTGGTGAGAGTTATGAACCACTCTACGCTCGTTCACAGAACACAAATGGTTTGGTTAATGCCTGGGCAAACAAGATGGGGCAAGGCTTCTACTTCGAGTTTTCTGGTGGTAAATACCTTGGTTATTACTTCTCTGATCCAAGTAAACGACAGAACTCAAAAGTGAATTACCGACTCAACCATCTCGGAGGTGGTGTCTACAAAGGTAAACTCGAGATGGTAAATGTATTCAAGAGAGTCTTCGATGTAACCTTGACAGTAAAAAACAACGTCATCACAAGAGTGAACGAAACCTCCAAGCGAACACACCTTTTTTATCGCCTCAATGAGTAACTATGAACTTACTCTCCAGGTAAAAGGAATGGCCTCAAATGTGTGGCTTTGTTGTTGAGGTATTTTCTTCTCTTGTCGCGCTTTTTGAGTAATTTGGCTCTGCTCAAGGACAGTTTTCGTTGTCGCGCAATGGATTGGATCTTCAATACTTCCAATTTGGATCTGTTCGTACCTGCATGTTTTTTGGCAGATTTTTCAAAACTACCATACAAAGGATTGGGAAGAATGAACCAGCGTTCGCCCCAATAATCTTCATAGTCCTCTGCTAATCTCCGCCGCTCTAGTGGGGGAAATTTTTCGCCCATGGAAACGAAGTCATTGTAGTCGTCTCCGAGTAGTAAGAGTATTCGATATTTCTGGGCGATTTTTGCTCGGCGAGGACTTTTTTCATAACCTTGTACTTTGTCGGTCACCACTACTTCATCGTCAGATACTTGTTCGTCAAGGTAGTCTCTAATGTTTTTCAGTGTGGGTCTTTTGTCTTCTCGATTAGTGACGTAGAAGACTTTTACGCCCTTTGAGCGGACAAATTCGATAAACTTCTTGGCACCAGGCAAAGGTTTGCATTCTCCCTCTTTTACCCAGGCAGAAAAATCGTCAGGGTTAAAACCACCCATCTCGAGCGGAGTGCCCATTATGACTTGTCTGGCTTCTGCAGGCGCATTTTCGAGAACAGTTTCATCAACATCAACAATGATGGCTTTCCTGTCTTTTGGCAGAGGCAGGTTGGTCTGTTCTGTTGCAGCAGTCCACATTTTATCGTTGAGTGCCTCTGCCAATTGTTTCTTTGCAAAACGAAATGTTTGAGTGCATAACATCTGGTATTCAGGAGAGGTTTGAATCCACAAAACAGCATGAAATCTCTCATGTAAAACAGGTCGACTATAGGGATCTTCAGCTGGTACAGGCTTGGCCATTAGTGGTGAAACAACAAAAGAAACCAACAGAAGAAACACAAGTCTTTCAGTCATTAGAGAACTCCAATCGTCTCCCTATTGTTACAAAGAACGAAGATACCGAAATAGCTTTCGGGCAGCCCTAGGAGGAAGTTCCTTCTCACGCTCCTCGAGTGCTTTTGCTGCCAATCTTTTCATATGTGGAGCTTTTGCATTTGGATGGGCAGCAAGTATGGCTTTAAGGAATGCAGGGTCTGCTGCAATGAGACCATCTCGCCATCGCTCTAAGCGAGCGTGCATTTGCTCCTCTGTCTCTTTGTGGGGACGTGATGAAGGAAGGAGAGCACGAACTGCTGAAGGTTCTAGTTCTTTCAGGTCCTCTGAAATCTGTTTTAGAATGGGCTCACGCAACTCTTCTCTTTCTGTTGCTGCCAAGGCATAAAGAGACTTTGTGATGTGAGCAGGCAGAGACAGTTTCTTCAGCTCCCGTCGCGGAGTTTCAGCTAACCTACTCAGAGCTTGCGTCAGCTCTTTCTCGCTGATTCCAGCTCTACTCTCTTGCTTGTCAGGTGCAGCAGGCGGGCGAGGCCCGAGGTATTGATAGAGGTCGCAGCGAATTCGGCCATTGTATAACTTACGTTTTCTCGTTGCCCGTCGATTGGCATTTCTCTCAAACCGTTCAAATGCCGTAAAGACAAAAAATGACCAGGTAGGATGACTACGAAAGACTTGTGCAAGCATTTTGGTATGCTCAACAACTTCTTCCAATTCACCTATACGATCACCATAAGGTGGATTAGTAACCAAAGCGCCATATTCAGGAGCAACAGCAAAATCTTTGATGTCTTTATGACTAAATGTAATCGTGTCAGCAACACCAGCTCGTTTGGCATGGTGTTTAGCCAGTTCGAGCGCTTTTAAGGATATGTCAGAGGCCAAAATCTCCATCTTCTTTTTTGGATGCCTCAATTGTTTTGCTTCGTTGCGTCCATCTAACCAAACTGAAATAGGCAAAATCGGCCAGTTTTCTGAAGCGAATTCCCTTTTCATTCCTGGGGCAATGGAACGACCAATGAGTGCAGCCTCAATGGGGATAGTACCGGAACCACAGAATGGATCGGCAAATGGTCGGTGAGGACGCCAACGGCTGAAGTGAATGAGGGCTGCAGCCATTGTCTCTTTCAAAGGCGCAGCATGTGACAAATTACGATAACCACGCTTGTGCAAGCCATCTCCAGAGGTATCCAAAGTCAATGTGGCCAAATCCTTCAGTAGAGAGACTTTGATACGGTGACGAGGACCAGTCTCAGGAAGGGTTTCGCGACGATACTTCTGGGCCATGGCATCGACTATGGCCTTTTTGGTAATACGCTGTATTGCTGGCACTGAAGAGAGCTGAGAAGAAACCGAGTTCCCATCAACAGGGAACTCGGCGTCTTCAGGCAAGATTTCCCCCCATGGTAGTGCTTTCGTTTGTGTATACAACTCATCAAAGGTTTTTGCCTCGAATTCACCGATACACCATAGAACTCGCTCAGCTGTACGTAACCATAGATTTGTCCGAGCGATTGCCGCGTAGTCACCTTTGAAGACAACTCGCCCAATTCTCTTTTCCTGGTCTTCATACCCAAGCCTACGAAGCTCAAAGGAGACTTCACTTTCGAGACCAAAAGCACATGTTGCTATGAGGGTTATCTCGTTCACGATTTTTCAATCTAAAAATCGATGAGCTCTACATCAAAAATGAGCGTAGAATTGGGAGGAATTACAGGTGGAAATCCACGTGCGCCATAACCCAACTCTGGAGGTATGATGAGCATTCGTTTTTCACCACGAGTCATGTCGAGAAAGGCTTCGTCCCATCCCTTGATGACTTGTCCCATTCCAACTGAAAATTCGAAGGGTGCTCCCCTGTCACGAGAGCTATCAAACTTGGAGCCATCTACGAGCGTACCTGTGTAATGTGCCTTGATTGTCACACCAGGAGCCGGTCTGTCACCAGCACCTTGCGCTGTAACAACGTACATCAAGCCAGAAGGTGTCTCCGTGGCATTGGGAAACTTAGCTTTAGCTGCAGGATCTACCATTTTTTTCTCCTTTGCTTGGCCTGTTGAAGGCCTGGTTAACTTGCTCAGCATAGCAGAGAGTGATGGATCAGGCATACTATACTGGCATTAGTTATTGGATGAAGGGACAAGAGATGATCACCAAAGGACAAAAATTGCGTCTTTGGGTCATCTTGCTTCTCTTGGCCACAGTGGCATATTCGCCCTCTTTGTTTGGTGAGTTAGTATGGGATGATCATGCAGTCATCGAGCAAAATCCACAAATGAAGCAAGGTGTTATTCCGCTACTAACAACACCATTTGCATCTGCTGCCCATCGTGGTTATTGGCGCCCAGTTGTTGCACTTTCATTGTGGCTCGATTATCAGACTGGTAATGGGTCTCCCTTCCCTTTCCGTCTGGTCAATTTGCTACTCCATATGGCTGTAGTCGTTCTTTTTTGCCTCTTTGTGCAAGAGCTACTACCGCAACGCCCTTTTGCTGCCTGGACAGCAGCCTGGCTGTTTGCCCTTCATCCAGCGCAAGCAGAAGCGGTAGCTTGGATTGTTGGACGAACGAACCTTTTGTCAGCGCTTTTTGCCTTGTTGACCGTCAAACTGGGTCTTCACTATTTCTGTTCAGCGAAAAGAGAACATCTTCTTGGAGCCATGATTTTCTTTCTTTTTGCCTTATTGTCCAAAGAAAGCGGCATCGTTGTAATGATACTCGTACCGTTTTTTGCCTGGTTGAAAGGTCCAATTGAACGTAGACCTGCTCTTAACTGGTTCTTGTCAACAATGGGCATTGCCATTCTTTGGTTCTCTATGCGCCTGTATGTTCTAGGTAGCTTGACTCGTGATTTGACTGATGTTCCTTTCGCTGACATGTCCTTTTTGCAGCGAATCCCTTTGGCTATAGCCGTTTTGGGTAGATATGTGCAGCTTGCATTCATTCCATTCAAGATATTGCCCGTATACCCAGGTTCAATTTTGCCAGCCAACTGGGTTCCATCAGACCCGACCTTCTTGCTGCTCCTAACCATCTTGGTTGGATTTTTCTCGCTAGGATCATTCTTCTGGCGTAAAGAGCCTTTCATCCTTGGTGGTTTCATTTGGTTCCTAGTTGCCCTACTACCTGTCAGTCATTTACTCCTCGTCTTGAACTTCCCTATTGCTGCACGCTGTATGTATTTGCCATTAATGGGAGCTTCACTAGCAGTGGCTCTACTGCTAGAGGGATTACCCTTACGCCTATTGAGAACCCTATTGGTCCTTCTCATCGTTGCAATCTCATTCAGTCAAGTTCAATCCAACTGCCATATGTGGTCAAATGATGTGACGCTATGGCGAACTTGTATTGCTCGCAGAAATGGAAAAGCAACTCTTAGAGTGCTAGTTGAAATGGGTTTGGCTCTTAGCGAGGCTGGGCAAGCCAAAGAGGCAATGTACTGGTATTCAAAAGCAGAGCAGGTCAACCACAACAAATATCAACTGCAAGTGAAAATGGCTCGTGCTGAAATGCAACTTGGTCATATGAAATCGGCAGCAAAAAGACTGAGAGCTGTTTTGAAAGATGAACCCAATAATGCTTTGGCGGCACGCAATTTGGTCTATCTACTATCAAAAGTGAGCCGTAATAGAGCTATCAATCAGTAACTGCAGGTGTATCACCTGCACGAAGCATTTCTATGACTCTTAGATTTAGCTCGTCGCTGCCACTTTGACCTCTGGCCGCATAATACTTTTGCAGAGCTCCACGTGTTTTCGGACCAATCAATCCATCGAGGGGACCTGGATCGAATCCCTGTCGCTTGAGATAACTCTGCGCCAAAAAGGTTCTTACTTTCCGGGCTCCAGCCAGTGTTTTTGGACCAACAACACCGTCTACTGGTCCAGGATTAAAACCAAGTTCCTTGATTGTCTGCTGCAGTTTTTCGGCATTGTCTTCAGAAAGAGAGCCTCCACTATCGAGGGAAGCCAATACTTTGCATACGTCATAGGCTCGTTCACTTGCTGAGCTATTACCTGAGTCACCTATGTCAGTGCTATAGGTCGGCAAAGATGATGGTCTTTCATCATTGCTTTCGCCACTGTTGGCAATAATGCCCTGGTCACCAATTCCATTATAAGCATTCATAATGTCATTCCAACTCTTCACTACCTCTTTGGCTCTGGCTTTTGAGTAGTGGTGGAATTGTTTGCCATCGCCCATCTTGATGACTTCCAATTTGACTTGAGCAATGCCATCCATCTTGAACTTGCGATTGGCTCGCTCAGTCAAGTCAATGATGCGACCTTTGATGTAAGGTCCTCTGTCGTTTATCCGAACGACTATCCAAGAACCATTACTCTTTTTCACACGAACGATTGTGTTGAATGGAAGCTTTTTATGAGCTGCCGTCCAACCGCAAGACCAAGATCCATAAGCATCATAAATCTCACCATTGGCTGTTCTCGTTCCATTACCCATCGTGTACCACGAGGCAATTCCCTCGATATTGTATTTACCATCAACTGAGATAGCTGGTGGATATGTTGCCGAAGGTTGATTTTCATCGACAACATTGGTTTCTTCACCAATATCACCTTCAGTGCGTCTATCGAGAAGATTGATGGCAGAGGCAGGTGAAAGATTGAAGGCAAAAAGGGCCAAGATGAGACAAAAAGTGAGAACTGCTTTAGGCGACCAATACATTCTTATTTTCCTCTCGCTTTAGAAGCGCATTTTTTTGGTTCGACACTAAGTTCTATTGCAAGAGCTCTGCCAGAGAGGAAATGTTAGAAAAATGGCCTATTTATCTGATTTTCTGTTACACAGCGTAACGATTGACTGTTTCATCATGCGACGCTGTTCCAATAATTCTCCTTTCTACTGAGTCAAGATGAGAAAGGTTCTACTACTATGGCAACGCCTTTCCAGGCGGCAGCAAAGGCTCGCTGCTCATAGGTTACTTCGCCCTTTTTTCTCGTCTTCGCTGCTGGATCACGGCAGATGAGATTGCCTTCTTCATCTACACCGCACACAACTACAAGGTGTCCATTTGTTCTTTCTATTGGTGAGCCTGGTAACTCGCCTTTTTCGTAACCGACGGAAACGATGAGTGGCAATCCCCTGTCGAGAAAAGGCAGAATTTCACTCAGTTTGTCCATGGCCACGATACGAGCCTTAAAAGAACAACTCTGCGCTGCCAGGCAAGCTTTCACCCAGTTACCATAAATCTTGTGATGTTTATCATAGGTTCGCCGTGCAATCGTAGCTGTAGTCTTGTTTACGCCATGGTAGTGAAGAACCATGGCAAGACTAGTTGGCAGGCAAATTCGATTTGGAGCAACAGCCTTTTCAACCATCTGAGAGCGAAATGGAACAGGCAAAAACCTTGATTTTGGTTTTCGCTCAAATGGAGCGTTTATCGCTTCGGCAGTGGATAGTGTGCTCCAAGCAGCCAAAGAATATGTACCGTCGTTATGCGGAGTCCACACCTCCACACTGTCTGCTCCCGTTGGTATCAACAGTGTGTCAACATCCATCTTTGCTTGCAAAAGCTGTTGGGCTGGATAGTCCTCAGGTGGCTGGCCATTGCTCTCGTCTGGGAAAAGAGAAAACCAAGGAGTCTTAGCTTTCTTCTTCCAAGCTCTCAGATAG
>CAZXTJ010000196.1:0-12515 GCA_964643655.1 uncultured bacterium | reverse complement strand
ATGTTTACCGTCATTGAGTAAGGACGACCAAAAAGCGAAAAAGGCTGTGACCACTGCACTGATGACAATCATTTCAGTAGCTCTTTGATCAGGTTGCAGAAATTGAAGCCCATACATCTTAGGAGACAGTGCGAGATAGACAGCATAGGGAAGTGTAGCGAAGGTCAACAAGAGCAGGAGCATTCGACCTGGTCGCCAAGGTGTATCACTTCTAGCCAGAAACCATAATATTGTCGTACAGAGGGCCAATAGTTCTGCTGATAGGACAAGTGACAATCCTGCCGCCTCAAATTGAGCTCCAAGGGTACAGCAGACAAGCAATATGACAAAGATCCACAAAACGCGCCTGCTGTTCAGAGAGAGCGAAGGCGCTTCTGTGTTGGTAACAAATCCTGTCAAAGTAGTCTTTTCTGTTTTCTTTGTCATGATTTTCGATTGTAACCTATTTTTTCGCTCTTCTGTGTTACCCTTGGTTCTCTCATGCTCATTTATGTCAAATTGTTGTTAATGGCTACCTTTTGGGGTGGTACTTTCATTGCCGGCAGGATAATCGCCGCTGAAGTAGGTCCTTTCTCAGCTGCATTTTTGCGATTTGCCATCTCTTCTGTCTTATTGATGATAACTCTGCGCAATAAAGAGGGGAAACTCTCCTTCCCAGTGAGGAGTCTCTGGGGACCCATCCTAATCATGGGTATGAGTGGCATTTTTTCTTACAACTACCTGTTTTTTAAGGGATTAAAACTCATTCCAGCAGGTCGGGCAGCCGTAATTGTCGCCACCAATCCCATCTTTATTGCCATTTTTTCAGCCTTATTTTTTGGAGAGAAGATGAACTCACTAGCGGCATTGGGCATTTTTACCTCTGTTAGTGGCGCTACCTTGGTCATCACTGGTGGACAATACTCTCAGCTCATTGGTGGAGGATTGGGCTGGGGTGAGTTGTTCGTCTTTGGCTGTGTAGTCAGCTGGATAGTTTTTTCTCTCATTGGTAAGTCCATCATGAAGTCCCTGAGCCCACTGCAGTCAATTACTTTTGCGGCAGTCGTAGGTACTGCGGCCCTTACCATTCCTGCTTTGTCAGAGGGATTGCTGACTAAACTGTTCCTGATTACGCCCCTAGTATGGCTGGCCATTTCATATCTCGCTGTTTTTGGAACGGTCTTGGGTTTTCTTTGGTATTACGAAGGCATCAAAGAACTCGGTTCCTCGAGAGCAGCGCTATTCATCAACTTTGTTCCTATCTCTGCCGTCTTTCTTGCCTACCTCTTGTTGAAAGAGACCATTGATTATTCCTTGCTCATTGGAACACTCCTCGTGTCCACTGGCGTCTTTTTGACCAATCGCGCATTGCTCAAAATCTCTTGATGTGCCAAGATTGTAGATAGAGGCACCAAGGAGGTCATTTGTGAAGCTCTTTTCATATTTTTTGTCCTGTTTGTTGGTACTTTTGTTTTCTATAGGGAGTTTGAGCGCTCGTAATGCTGAACTCGAAAAGTTCAAAAAGACGGCTAGCCCTGCTGTTGCTCTCGTAATCTCAATGGACAAAGAGGGGCGCCATAAGTGCAGTTCTGGTTTTTTCGTGTCTCCCCAGGGATATCTAGTGACAACAATCCACGTAATAGATGGCAGTCATCAAGTGTTCATCAAGGGGTATGGATGGTCTAAAGCCGTTGCTGCAACAGTAGTGATGTGTTATCCCGATGTTCACGTTGCCCTACTTCGTCCCAAAGTACAACTACTCGACAAGTACGAGTATTTAGGATTGTTACCTCCACAAAGTGTCTCTCCCGGAACTCAATGCCTACTGTTGTCAGGCCATGATGAACTCAATGGGCTCCAATATTTCCGCGAAAATGCTCTTGGTGGGCAGACAGATCCATGGCAAGTGCTGAAACATCCTTTGAGAAGCAAGTTCAGAATGGTTGCCCTTGAACTGCTGGAACCCTTTCCCCTGTTAGCTACTGGTGCCCCTTGTTTCGACAGAAAAGGTCGTGTATTGGGAATGGCATCTTTTTTCCACGATTTCAGTGGCCAAAGACCAAAGATGTTGTTCCACGTTGTACCTGCTGATTATTTGAGGGATTTGTTGGCCTGTGCGGCCCATCCAGAAATTAGAGATCTCCATCAAGATAAAGCCCAGGAGTTGATTACGGTTGTCCATCGTGCCGAAAAGAAAGCACCATTGGCTTACCGTGTAGCTGCTCTCAAACGAAGAAGAAGATTGAGGCAAGTTGTCGTGCAGTCCGTCAAGAGCGATAATCGACAAGTCCTCCAAAAAATGAGGGAACAGAAAAACAAAGAGCAGTTGACTGAGAATTCTAGAACACTACCAAGTGATGACAAAAGGTTTGCTCGTTTACCTGAAAGGGTGCAGTTCTTACGTACTCAGCATGGCTGGAGTTATGACACCTTAAAAGCGATTGCAGACGAAAGACCTCAAAAGGGAATGTCAGCAGATCAAATAATAGCCATGTTTGGTGAACCAGAGCGTATTGTTGAAGGAGGCGAAAAACGGGCCAATGGCCAATCCTACGATGTTTGGGAATACAAACGTCCTATACTTCTTTCCTTTGATGGTCGAGGCAAGTTGATATCAATTCGCTAAGGATGAACTTAGCTGGAGAACTCTAGAGCTAAACTGCCTTTGCTTATTTTAAGAAAAGCTTTGTAGGGTTTCCCCGCTTTTGAAACCAAGTCGAGCTGGCAACTGGTACGTCCTTTTGTGAGCAATTCGCAGACTCTTTCTTTGGCGATGGTGGTGCCAAAAGAATTTTTCCAAATAGTGAAACGACAACCACCATTTTGTTGACGCCAATTAGCGCAGCCAAAGGCTTTTTCAGTTTCGATGACAAATCCACCACATTGTGGGCACGTGCCTATCCTATCTTCCTCTGCAACCTCTGCGTGGGGATGGTCAGAAGCCTCCAAACGTTTGTTTCTCAATAGGTTGACTGATTCATTTACGAGCTTTCTAATTTTCTGCATGAAGTCAGAATAAGATTGCTCACCAACTTCAATGTCCTTCAGTTTCTTTTCCCATTCACCTGTCATCTGTGGAGAAGTCACATTTGGAAGTGCAGTGGAGACGATTGTTACTGCTTGCCGGCCTTTTTCTGTAACAATCAATTTTTTACCCTTTTTCTCTACGTATTCTCGTGAGATGAGGGTTTCGATAATCTGGGCACGAGTTGCCGGCGTACCCAGCCCCCGCTCTTTCATTGCATCGCGTAGTTCATCGTCATCAACTAGTTTACCTGCAGTTTCCATTGCTCCCAAAAGTGAGGCATCAGTGAAGTGGGCGGGCGGTTTCGTTTTGTGCTTTTTATCTTCAATTTTTTCGACAGCTACTACGTCGTCTTTTTGCACATTTGGCAGTGGATTGTCCTCGGCTGTTCGCCAAGGTTCAGCAGCTAACCAACCTTTGTCTTCGTAGATCTTCCCTGTGGCTTTGAATCTCTCGCCAGCAACAGTGAGCCATATTGTCGAAGCCTTGAATTTAACAGGGGGAAGGAAGGTCGCCACAAAACGACGGCAGACCATTTCGTATATGGTCCATTCATCTTCTGACAGCTCTTCTTTGGTCACTTTTTTGGCTGTTGGAATGATTGCGTGATGGTCTGTAACTTTTTTGTCGTTAATGCAGCTGAATTTGTGTTTTCCGCTCTTTATCCTATCTGCTGCTTCCTGAGTGACTTCAGGGAAGTGGCTATAGATGGAGCGAACGTGCTTGAGAATGTCATTGAAGAGTTCTGTTGTCAAATGGCGAGAATCCGTTCTTGGGTATGTCAGAACTTTTTTGGTTTCGTAGAGGTCTTGCGCTATTGACAGTGTCTTTTTGGCAGACAAGCCACACTTCTTGTTTGCATCTCTTTGCAAAGTTGTTAGGTCGTACAACAATGGAGGTTTTTGTTGTCCCTTTTTGGACTGTACTTCGTCGACAGTTGCAATTTGACCAGTGCATTTTGTGGCAATGTTGTGGGCATCTTCGAGTTTGTCTATCTTTGTCTCTTTGAAGTCAGGAGGTTTGTGCCATAGTGCAGAAAAACGCTCTTCACCCACTCCGCAGTGGGCCGTAACAGACCAATAGTTGCTGACTTTGAAGTTTGTAATCTCGAACCAGCGATCAGCCAGTAGTTTGAGAACAGGCGTTTGGACACGTCCCACAGTGACTAATGTTCCCGCCTTTAATGTGAAGAGGCGTGAGAAGTTCATTCCAATCAACCAATCTGCCTCTGCACGAGCAAAAGCAGCCAGACCAAGATTTCTCTTCTCTTCACCAGTCATGAGATTAGCAAGAGCCTTTTTAAGACCCTCTTCGGTCATATCTGAAGCCCAGAGACGTTTGATGGGTTTTGAGCAGCTTGCCTGAACATAAATGCGGCGAAAGATGAGTTCTCCTTCGCGTCCAGCGTCAGTGGCATTTATGACTTCATCAACATCTTCTCGATTTAACAAAGAACGAACAATGTCGAATTGCCGTTTTCTTTCAGGCAATACTGACAAAGTAAAGCGGCGAGGAACCATAGGTAACTGTTTCAGATCCCATCGTCCCTTCCACTCTTCGTTCTGTATCTCGGGCTCAGCAATGTTGACGAGGTGTCCCAAAGCCCAGGAGACGATATAGTCCTCATTGGCCAGGAACCCTGCATTTTTGGGGCCACTTGCCTTGACACCAAGAACCTTGGCAATTTCTCTTGCCACAGAAGGTTTCTCGGCGATCACTAACTTCTTGTTCAAGGGGGCCTCACTTTCCTGACGGGAAGATTGTACCCCTTGTTGAGCCCTGCGTCTATGAGGCACTCAGTTGGAGCTGCGTAAAGCTTTGACATTCGATGGGATAGGAATACGCATGTTTGCATTCAGTTGTCCCTGTAAACGAACTTTCAAGGCCGCAAATGGGATTGCTGTTACACAGCCATTGTAGTGCGCTGTGCCAATTATGCCTTCATCACTGATATCAAATCCCGTTGTTCTTTCAAGATTGTGAATTGTGTAGTTCGTCCAGGCTAGAGTTTTTGTATCTACGCAAATCATTGCGCGTCTCGATTGAGCAAGGAGATGATCTCCGTGAAGAATCATGTCGATGATTTGGCCTGGACGTTCGTCTGTTTCTTCCAACAGGGTCGGATTGTAACGGACAAGGAAACGTTTTTGCTCTTTTCCTTCAATGGTGCATAGATGAGGACTCGAGAAGAGGTTGCCGACCAGTCCGCCATTTGGGGCACTCTGAGATGTTAGGAATTGGTATCGAGTAAAATAAGTTCGATTCTTGTCCGAAAGTACTCGTCCCGAGTTGTATCCTAGTCGGCCATCTGCAAACAATGACGAAGTAGGCAAGTAGTCGGGGGGAGTTTGCTGACCAATCTCCCATTGGTAGATGAAGTCAGGCCCGTTGACAAAGACCTTTTTGCCGTCTGCAGACGAAGATAACTCTAACCTGCGAGCCAAGACATGAAAACGAAAACACACCAGTGGGCCCTCATCTGCTTTCGCGGATAAAGGTACGGAAAGTAAGGCGCAAGGTCGCAACTGCCCCTTGGAGGTTCGTATTCTCCCACCAATGGCAACCAAGGTGAAAAGTCGTCCTTTGCTCACGAGAGGTCTAGACAGATAGTCCCAGAATTTTCCCCTCTCCTGAATACCTTCTTTGCCCATGGCAAAAGGCGCACCCTCAGCTTTGACTTGGTGGTAAGGGGCCTTGAGAAGATCACCGAGAGTCAACTTTTGCTCCCACAACAATTGGCCATTGCTTTCATGAAAGGCTGCGAAAATGAGGTTCGTGCGTTTCATACCTTGGGCAACAAAACACTGTTTGGCAGGAGCGAGAGTTCGCGTAAAATAGTTTGCTGAAGAACCCTTAGTGTTGGTCAACCACTCTCGTTTACCAATTGTCGCATTCCAGCTGTCTGTGGCATCTAGAGTCCAATGGGGATAAACGCTAACTTTTTTGCCTTCAGTTCGTTTGCGCCATTCCTCTGCTCGAGCAGCAATATCAATGACACGAGTAGTCAACTTCCCATCTGTATCCAAAATCACAACATAGAGCAGAGCTTTAGTTAGCCCTTTGAAAAGGACTTGGCGATGTATGTGCAACACGCCTTTGTGTAATCTAGGAGCCATTAACCAAGACAGTTTCAAACAAGGATCTTTCTGGTCTCGCCTTGTCGTTCTATTTAACTCGTAACAAAACAATGTGCCATTGTGGTCAGCATAGAGGAAGTACTTCCCCAGCCAAAATGGACCTACACGAGGAGTGCGATTGAAAACCCTGAATTTTTTGGCATCGGGATATATAGGTCCCTGCGTGAGCTGGGGGCGTGAATAAGCGGTTCCCCTTGCGAGTACTTTGTTGTCTAAAGTCAACTCGTAGTTTAAGGGCCGAACAAGTGGTCCTACATCGAGATCTGTTAGAATCACATTTCCAGACGGAGGGCAGTTCTTTTTCTTTGCCAAGATTGCACCATGAGGTTTGGTGACTATTAACTGCAAACCCCTGTCTAGGTTCGTGGCATAGTCTATGAAAAAAGTGTCATTAAGGACGGCTGTATATGGAAGACGGCTGAATTTGGGTTTGGGAGTGGAGAGCTCGAGCATTAGGTTTTTCGATGAAGTGCCCAATACTAAGTCATAAGTGCGACCAGGCAGAAGTCCACGTAATGAGATCTCTTGGTTCTGTCCATCGCGTCGAGAATTTCCCCGAGCTACTTGTTTTCCGCTTAATCGCAAAGAATATGGAATTACTTTGTTTCCACCACTTTGCCAACTGACCGTAGCACTTTGAGGACGTATGTCCCATCTAATTTCCTCTTTTTTATCAGGCAAAGATGATGTGGTCAACAATGGGTAGATTAAGAATGCACCAAGGAATAAGAGAGCAGGAACGAAGAGCAGTGGCATGAGGTATCGCCGTGGTTCTTCTGAGATAGGAGCAAAGGTCCCTGATTTTTTTATCAAGAAAGAAGAACGTTTTCTCTCCTTTTTCCTGTTGTCTACAGTGGCCAAAGTTCTACCCTCTAAGGCTGCAATAAAGTGTTCTCCGAAAAGGGCGATACTGCTATAACGCTTGTTTGGTTTCTTTTCCAGCGCTCTACTCAAAACATGAGCCACAGCTTTGGGAAGCTCTTCTCGTAATACAGTGGGATCTGGCGGAATGTCCATTAGGTGTGCCTGTAAGACATCAAAGGAAGTCGTTCCTTCAAAGGGGGGATTACCCACGAGCATTTCGTAGAGAATAATTCCTGCTGAGTAGACATCTGATGCTTGAGTAGCTGGAGAGCCCATTATTACTTCAGGTGACACATAGGTGGCAGTCCCCATGACAGCACCAGTCTCAGTCAGTTTCGTAGCTCTATCATCTCGGCGCGCCAAGCCAAAATCCATGACTCGGATTTCTCCAGCACTTGTGACCATGACATTTTCACCTTTTAGGTCTCGGTGCAAAATGCCTTTGGAGTGAGCATATGAAATGGCAGAAAAAAGCTGTGTTGACCACTCTTTTACCTTGTTCAGTGGAAGTGGCCCAGTCATTTCGACGTGATCAATGATGGTCCTACCATCCAAAAATTCACAGACGATATATGGTGTCGTTTCAGCAGAGCCAAAGTCGAACAATTGAAGAATGTTCTGGTGTTCCAGCCGAGATAGAATGCGAGCTTCTTCTGTGAAACGTGCACGGAAGCGTGGACCGAGGCGTTCGCCCAACAGGAATTTTATGGCCACATCTCTATCTAGTTTCATGTCTCTGGCACGATAAACAATTCCCATACCGCCAGCCCCCACCTGATCATCCAAGCGGTATCTTCCGTCTATCAGACTGCCAAGTGACAGATGTTTCACTTAACCTGCTTTAACTCCCCTAATAAAAAGGTTCACTCTTTCGTCATCAAACCAGCTCAATGCACTCGGTTCGCCAAAGGCAGATTTGGTTAGCAATTCGTTTAACTGGCTTTCTGTCCGATGTATGAGACGCCAATCAAAGACGTAATCCATTACTGCTTTTCCTGGATTCGCTGGATGGAGTGTTCCAACAACTACACGTCCACGAGGTTTTAAGGCTGAATGAATGATATTGAGCAGCACTGTAAGGTGTTTGTCAGAGAGATTGTCTGCTAAGCCTGAACAGTAAATCAAGTCCTGGGGAGGTACCTCGAGGTCTCCTTTGCCCCTAGCCAAATAAACCAGATTGGCAGGTAAGAACTTTACATTTTGAGATAAACCAGCTTCGACGACGCGATCTTCGACAAATGCTAGAGCTTGGCGGTCAATGTCGACTACAGTTACCTCAAGATGGCACCCATCGGGAACTGTTTTGAAAGCATCAAATATTTCGCCAGCTGGACCAGCCCCCAGGCAAGTTATTCGGACTCTTTCCTCTTGTTTTTTGTGCAGAGTTTGATAAGTCTCAGCAATTTCATCGCGCAGGAGAAAACGCCTGCGACGAAGCGCCGCCGCAGTGGGTAAATCAAGAAAACACTTATCCAGAAGGGGACCTAGCCTTCCTGCGCCATTTGGAGCTGCTCGGTAGAGCTTGTCTATGGTCAAGTAATCACCTGCATACCCCCTTGGTTTTGAATACCAGCGGCCACCATTGTCAGTCATCAAAACAAAGGGAAAGAGCTCTCTTTGTACCCATTGGCCCAATTCGTCCTTGAGGAAGACATTTTCATGAGAATCGTCTCCAAGCAAATCATTGACGATGATGACCAGCTTCTCAAAAGAAGCCTGAACCTCCTCTTTGGCACTGGAGGGAAGTTCGTCTTTGTTTTCTATGGCAGCAAGATCAGCCTTACGCAGCGCTTCTTTGAGAGTTTCCATAGTCTCGGTTACACGAGTTCGCGTAGGTGAAGCTACTCGGATACTCTTTCTTGTCGCTTGAATCTCATGAACACGTCTATTGGACAAACGAAGACGAGAGGAGAGGGTTCGAGCCATGGCCTGATAAAACCTGCAGCCAAAGTTAGGATCATTGAGAACCTTGTCTTCAAGCGATTTGCGAGAGACAGCGAGAGCCAGAGTATCTTCGATGGTTTGAATGGAAGCTGAAGCGCTCGAGTCTTCGACTAGGGACATTTCACCAACAAGTTCGCCTGGTCCGAGAATTCGTAACAACCCAGCCTCTGGATCACCTGCAAAAACACCGAGAAGACCGCGAAGAACAATGTATACGTATTCTGGAGAAGTACCTTCGTTGATTAAGAGCTCATTGGCTGATATGTCTCTTTCTTTACCACTCGAAAAGAGCCATTCCACATCTTTGTCTGGCAGACTCTCTAAAAAGATCAAGCCCGAGTGCATGAAAATCCCCCTTCATTGGACGCTCACACTCCTTCGAGTGTATCACTCCAGAGACCAATGAGGAAAGACGCACTAAGAGCCCGCAGCAGCCTTCTTTAGCTGATCTTCCATAATCTGCCGATATTTCCTGATTAAGCCCTGCTCTGAAGGGCCCCAAATCAGACCGGTTTTGATCCCATGGCGCCAAAGAGGGAACTCAGTCAATGGATAATCATCGGTAACCATTTCGTAAGGAGCGACAGCTTTGGCCACTTTCTCTTTGTTCCATAGACGTAGACGAAGAAACTGATCAGCGTCGCGGTAGAAATAAAAGAATGGCTCATATTCTTGTAGATCTTTGCGAACGAGAGGATTGTTCAATATCTTGGTAACTCGTTCTTTTTTTATAGTTGCTCCTTCTGGCAGCCCAATGAAATTGAAACCCCATCCCCTCGGTCCACTCCAGAGCTCTGTATTGGGGAAGACAGAGACGAAAGCTTTCAGGATCGCCATTGTTTCGACCTTGGTGGCAGGTGGTAACCACAAATCAAGAACTCCTTGGGGAGTGAGATGTTCCTTGCAGAGTTGGAAGAACTCGCGACTATATAGGTTGACCGTTCCTGAGCTCCAGATTGGAGGAGCTGGATCTATTGTGATTACGTCAAACTTGCCTTCTTCGAGAAAGAGAAAATTGCGTCCATCGTCAGCCACCATATGGATGTCTTTTCGAGCTAGTACCTTGTTGGAATCCTTATGAAAGAAAGGGAAACAGCGATAGACTTCATCAACAATCTCAACTGTCGTAAGGTCAAGATCTGGATAAAGAGATGCTGAGCGGGCTGTCGTACCCATTCCAAAGCAGATGATGAGCATCTTTTGGGGTTTTGGCACAGCCATCAAAGGAAGGTGGGTCATTAGCTGAGTGTCAATTGTCGGATAGGTCATACCGTCTCCGTTGACCCACAGCTGGTAAAAGGATTTCCCAACTCGGAAGGCAGTAAGCGTTCCTTGAGCACCTTCTTGGTTGAAATAAATCTCGTAGCTCGACCTACTGTTTTCAGCCAAGCGAACAATCCTCTTTCTCAGCAAATCCAAAAATGGATCTCCAGAAAGACATCCTGCCGCAAACAGCAATGTGAGTGCACCAGCTCCGCAGAGCAGGCCTTTTTCTTTGGGGGATTCTGGACTTTCATTCCATAGGATCAATATACCCAATATGAGATTGACGAGTGACAAAAGAGCTATGGAGACAGCAGAGCCAACAAAGGGAATGAGGAGAAAACCGCCAATGAATGAGCCAAATATATTTCCCATGGTATTTGCCCCATAGAGAATGCCTACCTGGGAGCCAGCAGCTGTTCTGGAACTGGTGAAACAAACAGAAGCCACTGGAAAGGCTGCGCCAAACAGAAAAGTCAAAGCAAAAAGTCCCAATAGGGCCGTTATCTCAGGATGAAAGAGTCTACCTGGAATAGAGGTTGGGGAGTCCAAAGAGCAGAAGAGGTGGACAAGACCAACAGAGAACAATCCCATCAGAATTTGCAGTCGGCCGAGAAAAGCAAGGGGCCGTGATATGGTTGGTAGAAGGTTTCCCACCCATAAACTGCCCAAAGATACACCCAGGAGAAAAACTGCAAGAGTAGCTGAAAAGGCGTAGATGGACGTTCCTAAAAAGAGGATGAGCTGCCTTGACCAAATCACTTCATATGCAAGAGCTGTGAGACCACTGGCAAAAATTGCCAGAGCAACGAAAGAACGCACTCTTTCACTATATGGTGAAAGCTGTTGTTCTTCCTCCTCTTCGCTTGTTTCAGTGGCCACAGCTGTTTCTTTGGTTTCTTTTTGGTGGAGCAACATAGTGTATGCCGCAACAGCAAAGTTTATTAAGGCACCAATGTATACAGTTTTTCGCTCACCAACGAGAGCAAGTGTTACAAATCCACTAGCCAATACGCCCAATACAGCGCCAAGAGTGTTGGCAAAATATAGTGTTGAGAGCTCGCGGCCGAAGAGGCGGAATTTCCTTGTACAAAAAGCTACCAAAATAGGTAGAGTTCCGCCCATTAATATTGTTGGAACGAGCAGAGCGCCATATAAAACAGAGCCTTTGATGACATAGGCTATCGTGCTGGAACCACCAATGTAGCCATAAACAAATCTGTATAGAGGGCCAAGGTTTGGCAGGGCAAGTGTGAGAACAATGGCAGTTATTCCAATAGCAAGCTCTAAGATGGCGAATATGCGAAGCTCATCGCGGCCTTTGTCGGCGATACGGCCAAACAGTATGGAGCCTAGAGCCAAGCCACCCATGTAAGCACCAAGTACTATTGCGATAGCATAGTTCGTACCACCAACAATGCGAGAAAACATCCGGACCCAGACAACTTCATAGAGCAATCCAGCGCAACCGGACAGAAAAAAGAGTACTAAAAGAGTACGTCTATTTTTATCCATGGATACCTCCGCGCTCATAGTAGCAGATAAGGTACAATTTTCAGAGCAATCACTATTTTGCCGAGAGGAAAGCTCATGTCCTTCGATGAGAAGATTTCCCTTTTGCGTAAGACCTTTGAGAAGCAGCAAACACTCATTCGCGTATTCAAAGAGCTCAGCTCAGAAATTGCCTTGGCTGAATTGCTCCATATGATCATCGAAAAATCGACTGAGATAATGGAAGCGGACAGATCCACCTGTTTCCTCCTTGACGAATCCAATGAAGAGCTCTACTCAAAAGTGGCTCAAGGGGCAAAAGAGATTCGTATACCTCTTGGTGCAGGTATTGCAGGCTCTGTTTGCCGCTCTGGCCAAATCGTCAATATTCAGGACGCATATAGTGACTCGAGGTTCAATCGTGAAGTAGACCAAAAGACTGGTTACAAAACGAAGACCATTCTCTGTGTTCCTATGCGTAATGCTGAGCAGAAGGTGATTGGTGTAATCCAAGTCCTGAATAAAAAAGATGGAGTATTCAACGATGAAGATGAAGAGTTGCTGCTGGCCTTGGCTTCTGGTGCGGCTATCTTCGTTGAAAATGCCCAATTGTACGAAGAGATAGAAAACCTATTCGAAGCCATCCTCAATGTAGCTTCGAAGACTATTGATGATCGTGATCCTTGCACGGCAGGTCATTCTAAGAGAGTCACACAATATGCTCGTAAATTGGCCAAGGCAGTTGATGAAGCCGAGGGGCCTTTTGCTGATGTCCATTTCTCTGCTCCTGAGTTGAAACAGCTACACTATGC
>CAZXTJ010000195.1:0-12553 GCA_964643655.1 uncultured bacterium | reverse complement strand
CATGGCTCAAGAAGTGCTAGAAGTTATCATAGCCAGGATCGTTTGTCAAGCGCTCCCCAGCTACTTTAAACTGCTCTTGATGGAAGCCCAATTCCCCTCGAACGTAGATTTTCTTGCCAAATCGCTCTTCCAGATCGTTCAAAGTCTTGCGATGAGTCTCTAGAAGCAGCCTTGCCACACGGGGATGAGCAGAAACCAAGAGGACTTGGGAGCTCTCCGATTGGCAGGCACTCTGAATTTCTCTAAATAGCTTGGAACCCATGTATTCTCGTGAAAGAACACGGCCCGTTCCACCGCAGTAGGGACAGGATTCCTTCATTTTTGTGGACAGACTGGGGCGATGGCGCTGACGAGTCATCTGCACGAGGCCCAATTCAGTAATTTCAAGAATATTAGTCTTGATCCGGTCTCTTTTGAAGGCTTCTTTCAATTTTTCCACAACGATGCGGCGATGTTCTTCATCTTCCATGTCGATGAAATCGATGACGATGATACCAGCCAAGTTTCGCAGGCGAATTTGGCGAGCAATTTGTTCGACAGCTTCACAATTCGTTTTGAAAACTGTCTCTTCTAGGTTGGAATAACCCAAAAATCGCCCTGTGTTGATATCAATGGATACGAGGGCTTCCGTCTCTTCGATGATGAGATAACCACCAGAGGGCAACCAAACCTTACGGTTGAGGGCCTTTTCCAATTCCCCTTCAATGCCATATTGCTCAAAAATGGGTGTTTCGCCTTGATAGTGGTTAATCTTTTCACGCAAAGAGCTCGAGAGGAAGGAAGAAGCATCGATGATGTGTTCGAATTCCTCTTTGGAATCGATGACAAACTCATCGATGTTGGCTGAGAAGATATCTCTGATGATTTTCTGGACCAAGTTGGAGTCTTGATAAAGCAAGGTATAAACATCTGCATTGTTGGAACGGCTCTTTACTTTCTCCCACCGTCTTTGCAAATAATTGATGTCACCACGGAACTCTTCCATGGTTTTTCCTTGGGCAACCGTTCGAACAATCAATCCCATTCCAGGAGGTCTTATCTGCTCGACCAAGTCTTTGAGTCTTTCACGCTCTTCTTCGTCTTCAATTCGACGAGAAACACCGACATGCTCTGTCGTGGGCATGAGGACGAGGTAACGACCGGGAATGGTTAGGTTCGTCGTTCCACGAGCCCCCTTGGTGCCAATGGGTTCTTTCACAATCTGTATGTCTATCTCTTGGCCAGGACTCAATATGTCACGAATGGACAACTCTTGGACATGACCGAGAATATCGTCAGACCCCTCATCTGTCATGTGAAGGTGGTGGACATTGATGTCACCCATGGGCAAAAAGACATCGTGTTCGAGACCTACATCAACAAAAGCTGCTTGCATACCGGGGGCAATATTGGAAACACGGCCTTTGTAAATGTTCCCCACTAAATCAACGTGTTTTGGTCTCTCGATATATAACTCTACGAGCTTAGAGTCTTCGAGGACGGCAACACGAGTAGCCGTTGGCGTTACATTCGAGAGAATCTGCGTAAACATATTTCAGTACCCTTCAAGAGGACTTCCTGTACCTGCTGGAGTCAGTGTACCCTCTTTCAACGCTCTGACGAACTCTTCTTGATTCGTCACAGGTTCTTCGAATTCAGTGTAATATGCTCCGACGGCTCCAGCCCAATGGGCATCGCTTCCTGCAATTGACCTTAGGCCCAGCTTTTCAGCAGCAAGGGCTGCTTCTTCGTTCATCTCTTCCGTGCAGTTGCCGTTTTTTACCTCTACACCAAAGAGACCCTCGACCAAAGCCAAGTGGTCGCCCAAACCGAGGGCTGTAGAACGATAGGGATGAGCTGCTACACACAATCCGCCTCGTTCATTGACAAAGTCGACCAGATCTTGCGCATGGGGCCGATAAACAATGCGAGTCGAACTTCCATGCTGCAAAGAGCTGAAATCTATCTCTTTTTCCGAATAAACAAGGATGTCGCCCTCGATTGTGCGGATTTCTATACCTAGAAAGACAGGGATTCCCAGCTCATCGCCCATCCTCTTTGTTGCCCGGTATCCCTCATATCTTTCATGGTCAGTGATACAGATACCGTCCAAGCCTCTCCTCTCCACTGCTTCGAACAGAGCTGGCAGCGATAACATGCTGCACGATGAAGCAAGTGAAGTATGAAGATGGAGGTCTATCTTCAAGCTTCGCCCCCATGTTCGGCTTTGATGGCCGAAGGTTTGAGAACACCTATGTAAGGAAGCTGACGATAACGCTGGTCATAATCCAAACCATAACCAACGACAAATTTGTTGGGGATCTCAAAACCGAGGTAATCGACAGGTGCGTCTACAACACGACAAGAAGGTTTGCTCAATAAGGAACAGACTTTCAAAGAGTTGGGTTTGCGAGTACCAAGTAGTTCGCGTAGATAACTAATGGTCAATCCAGTGTCGACGATGTCTTCTATGAGAAGAACATCTTCACCTTCAATGTTTCGTTGCAAGTCTTTGACGATACGAACCGTTCCAGATGTCTGTGTAGAAGAGCCATAACTGGAGACGACCATAAATCCCACGTTCAAATCAGCATCCATGCTGCGAATGAGATCGGCGCAAAAGACGAATGCACCTTTGAGAATGACGACCAATGTGAGGCGTTTACCTTTATAATCAGCGCTGATCTGCGCACCAAGATCTTTGATTCGTTCTTGTAGTTTCTCTTCGGAGTACAGGACTTCGCCCACGTTTTCGTCGAGCATACCCATGGCGATTACCTCTCATCCATTTCAGGATAAAAAAAAAGAGATTGGAGACGAGTGAGTGTTGGAGCGGGAGACGAGATTCGAACTCGCGACGTCCAGCTTGGAAGGCTGGAGCTCTACCAATTGAGCTACTCCCGCTCGATGGTCGGGGCGAGAGGATTTGAACCTCCGGCCCCCTGGTCCCAAACCAGGTGCGCTACCAGACTGCGCCACACCCCGACGTGCGAAATAATATATCACGAAGTCTCAAAATCTTCAATTACCACTGTGTGGGAAATTGCGTGCTAGACTTGCCACATGCTCAGATATCTCTTCATATGCCTACTTTTCACTAGCCAGCTATGGGCTGCAAAGGTCCCTCTACGCGAGAAAAAGCCTGATTTTCAGCTTCATTTCCGGGCTTCTTATATGGCCAATATTCTTTATACGATTGACCAGTTGGCAGGCACTGCTCGTAATCCAGCAATTTCCTCACTCTATCGAAAGTGCTGGAATGATGAAGTTGGCTTTAGAGCCGAAGATGAGGCCAAATTGGCCACTTATCGCTCCATATACAGGCGGTTGGGCAAAAGAAAAAGGCCGAGACCAACCATTCATCGACCTCTTGGTTCTCTTCTCGTTCCTCCCGAAATGAATAGGTATGAACTTTTTACGAGCTCTTACCTAAAAGGAGTAGATGAAGAGGCTACGTACGAGCTTTTTCACACTTTGGCCAAGGTCAAAGAAGAAGATGTAAAAAAACTTCGTTTGGTGGTGAAACACTTCAAAGGGAGATTTGAAAAACTGTGGATCAAACGTAAACGTTCATTGGAAAAACTGGCTCAAGAGTTGGCTCAACGTGCTCTCGTAGGCCGATTGGGACCCTTCTTAGATGAAGTAGCCAATTTCTACAGAGCGCCAATAAATGATAAAACCATCTTTGTGAACGTGCTCTGGGCTCCTCCTCGAGTAGCCCACGCTGCCACCTATGGCAACCATATGGTCATTCCCGTACCTCATGAAGCCCAATGGGACGATAAGTTCATCATTTCCCGCCTTGGTGTAATTGCTCATGAAGTTTCCCACCACTTATTGTCCACTATCTCTGCTGAGCTCAAAGAGAGGATTACGACAGAATTTGTCGAACGCTGTGGTCTCTTACGAACAAAACACATCAATATCCTCGATGAGGCATTACAGACGGCTCTTGGTAATGGACTCTTTCTGGAAAAGAACTTTCCTCGGCATTTCAGAAAGAAAGGCAGTTGGTATGCCTTTGAGGCTGAATATGACTTTCCTTACGCAATCGATGAATATGCTAAAAAGCTCTTCCCTTCTCTGAAAAGCTCATTGGCAACGGGCGAAGCTTTTTATCCCACCTATTTTCGTAAAGCCTGTGAAGTGTACGAACAAACTTTCCCCCTACGGCCAAAAGATTTCTGCTCTGTCTCTCTTGTCGTTGGTAACAGAGAGAGTTCGCGTCTCTTCAAATCAACCATCAAAGGACGCTCTCGCTGGTTCTATACTCTCGACAAGTTGGATGTGGCAGGGAAAGACCTCATGGAATGCCCCGGTAGGACTGTCATTTTTCTTCTTCTTGCTGAAGATTTGAAACATGTGGACATGAACAAACTGGCTGGAATACCAGTCAAAAAACTAGAGCCCATCTTGGAAAAACATCCTTCTGCTCTCATTACGGCTCGTCGCCAAGAACGTGGATATATCTTCCTCTTTCTGGCAAAAGACAGCTGGGAACTGCGAAAACAGCTCATCAATTTTTATAATTTGCAGGTCATTCCAGAGCAGCCCATCTATGGACGTTGATTAACCAAAGATGACGCCAACGAGGCCTGACCAGAGGACCATAGAGCCAATTTGCTCGAGGAGAAGGCCAAAATAAAACTTGGAAAGATTGCTCTCGTCGAGATCATCTTCATCAGCGACAGCAACTATGCCATTGATGTCGCCCATTCGTACCATACCTCTGGAACCTGGTTCGATGACTCTTTCGACGATATAAACACCTTGGCCAAAATAGTCTTTGTTAGCAGCCTTTGGTGGCTCCACCCTGTCTTTGCGCTCTTCATAAAAATTGATGACCATTTCCTTGGGATCAAATCCTTCATTACCCAAGTTGCGCAAAGAACCAACAAAATCACCGGCCATACGAAGAGCCTCGAAATAACCCAACCGTAAATAACCACGTGCTTTCGGTGGAACTACGGCCAAACATTGTTTCGTGTCGATGTGATGTGTTTGCCCATCATCAGTTTCAAAGATGAACTCGTTGTCGTTTGTAAACACGGGCAAGTTGGCGAAAGTGAGAGAATAATAGAGGTATTCCCCTTCACCTTCTTCGTCGGTGACAACAGTATTACTCTGCCTGAATGTGCCCGTCTCATAGGGATTGTTGGAAAAATAGTGCTGCAACATGGCACGGTAAGAGACGTTGACACCTGCCATCCCTGTTGGACCAGGAATGGCAACGCGCTGAACAGCACGGCCAAAAAAACGAAGAGCCAGACCAATGACAACAAATGCGTAGCTAGTAATTGTAAATATTGTGTACATAAGCCCATTATACAATAGAAATGAAAAGTGAAAGGAGAAGCGGGTGGAGGGAAAATCCCCAATTAAAAGATTTGCCCTTCCTCTTGCCCTGCTCGTCTTTTTCCTTATCACTTTCTCCATCGCCCGTTCTTCATCGGCAGTGGCTGATGAAGTCGGTGGCCACACGACCTCTGGTTACCTCTATTGGCAAAGCGGAGTTTTTAGCGGCGGCATCAATAACTTTCCTCTGGGGCAGCTGCTCGTTTCACTACCTGTTGTTTTGTTTGGCGAAACGTACGAACTTTTCTCTGAGCAGCATCTCCTGCTCTTTCGCCTGCCAGGTGTAGTTTGTGGTGTCTTGACGGTCTTGCTCGTATATCTGTTGGGAAAGAAGATTTTTGACGAAAAAACAGCCTTGATTGGTGCTGTTCTCACAGCATTTTCACCCAATTTAGCAGCCCATTTTTCGGTGGCCTGCCTCGATTGGCCATTACTCTTCTTCTCATTACTGACTGTCACTGCCCTTTATTATTTCGTCGAGACTCCTTCGGCTGAAGGCGCAGCAATTGTTGGTGTAACTCTAGGTTGTGCTTTGGCTACCAAGATACAGGCAATCCTTCTTTTACCTTTGCTCCTCAGCATCTTAATCGTTTCTGCCTATAGAGAAAAATCTGAAAACAGAGCTTTTCCTTTTTCCATTTTGAGTCTTCTATTGATGGCTCTACTGCCCTTTTTGGTCATCAACCTCGTTTATTATCACCTCCCCTCCTCTTCCTCTACACTCCTTCCTCCTCTCTTCATCAAAGCTCTGATGGGTAAACTGAAGCACGGATTGACACATGCTCAACCAGGTTATGTTTTGGGCAGCTACTCCACAACAGGCTGGTGGTGGTATTTCCCCCTGACAGTTTTTGTGAAAACACCTCTACCAACACTTTTCCTTTTTTGTCTCGGTCTTTGGAGATTACGTAAAGAAAAGGAAATTCTCTTCCTCGTTTTTCCCATCCTGCTCTTTCTTGGCGGAGCAATGACAGCTTCCGTCAATATAGGTATTCGCCACATTTTAGTGATCTACCCTTTCCTCCTGCTCATTGCAGCAAGAGGTGCTCGAGAAGCTCAACGACTCTCAGGGCAGCCTTATATTCTCTTGCCAATTTCCATCTGGTTTCTTTTTATTGCCCTCGTCGTTTCCCCTTACCAATTGTCTTTTTTCAATTTGCTGGCAGGCGGTCCAGCTCGGGGATATCGCATCCTCATAGATTCCAACTATGACTGGGGACAGAACGACCATTATTTGAGGAAATACCTGGCCACTCTGCCAGAAGAACAGAAAGTACAAATAAATCCTGATCCCTTTGAAAGGACGACTGGCCATATCATCGTCAACACCAATGCTTTACATGGTATTTACGGCAACGGAGGTTTGGCTGCTTACAGCTGGCTGAGACCCATTAGACCCCATAAAAGAGTGGCATATACCTGGTTCGTTTATGACATCCCAGAAGGTTATTTCCACGATCATCCCCAACTCAAAGCCAAAAAAGAATGGATACCCAATCGTTTCCGCTCTTGGCCCCTAAAGCTGCACAAAAGTGAACGAATACGCGCCTGGTCAACTCTGCGTCCCTATTTACTCGAGATTCGCCACCACTATAAAGATCTGAAAGACGACACCTATCAATATGGTTTGGCTTGGTGCCTCATTTCTGTTGGCGCTTATGGTGACGCACTAGAGATAATTCGCGAAATGTTGCAAAGACATCCAGGCTCAGAAGAACTTTTAGGTGTTGGCGGTGAAATCATGGTGCGCTGGAAACTAGGTGTTCTTTCCTTTTCCTCTACACAATATGTGCAAGGTCCGGAAGTGACACCTAGGCCCAACATCAATCTGGATTTAATAGCTGCCGCTAAAGCCGGAGGAAGCTTGGAAATGACCGACTTGCTCTTTAACACCCACCTGGCTCTGGCCAGAGCATTGGCCGCCAAAGGGCGAATGCACGAATCCAAAGTCTTCCGCCGAGGGGCCGCCTACATGGCAGCCAAAGGGGATATTCGTTAAGAGGTGGCCAACCACTCTCGGCCCGCAACTGATTGAATGAATTCCACTGTTTTGAAAACTGCTCGGGCGCGATGACTGAGCTCGTTCTTTTTTTCAGCTGCTAGTTGAGCCATGGTCAAATCCATACCATCAACGAGGAAAACTGGATCATACCCAAAACCGCCTTCTCCTCGTTTTTCATTGATGATTTGACCAGGACATTCACCATAAAAACTTCTGCTCTGGCCTGAAGGCAGAGCAATTGTAACGACACAGACAAATCTAGCAGCTGCCGGGAGTCTACCCTCTAGTTCGCCATGTAGGCGTTTTATGCGTGTGCCATCATCTTTGCCATATCGTGAGGAGTGAACACCTGGCCTATTGTCCAAGCAGAGAACTTCTAGGCCAGAATCGTCAGCTAAAGTCAGATGAGCTGTCGCTTTGGCTATGGCTACAGCCTTGATTACTGAGTTCTCTTCATAGGTGTCACCAGTCTCTTCTGGCAAGGCCGGTTTTTCTGCCAAATCAGCAAGGGTGATTATGGGTAGAGGCAAATCATGGAGCAGTTCGCGCAACTCACGAACTTTCCCCTGGTTACCAGTGGCCAATAAAAGAGAAGGAGCAGACATTATTATGCCTTTTCGATGGCCTCTCGCTGCAGACGATTGAGTTTTTCAATACCAGCAGCACCCAACTCGACCATTGCGTTGAGCTCTTCACGGCTGTAGCCGCGTTTTTCACCTGTCCCCTGGATTTCGACAATATTGCCGTCACCAGTCATGACGAGGTTGAGATCAACTTCTGCTTCCGAATCTTCAGAGTAGTCCAAGTCGAGCAAGGGTGTACCGTTGACAATACCAGCACTGACTGCAGCCACCTGATCAACCAAAGGGTTATGTTTGATAACACCTTGTTTGAGCATTTTGTCGATGGCTAGTTGAAGGGCCACGTAGGCACCAGTAATCGATGCAGTCCTTGTGCCGCCGTCAGCTTGCAAGACGTCACAGTCTATCAAGATAGTGCGTTCACCCAATTTTTTCATGTCCACGACACCACGCAAGGAGCGACCGATGAGCCGCTGTATTTCCAATGTGCGGCCACCCTGACGCCCTTGCTTGGCTTCGCGACGAGTTCTCGTATGAGTAGAACGTGGAAGCAGAGAATATTCGGCTGTTACCCAACCTTTGCCAGCACCCATTAAAAATGGAGGTACGGACTCTTCGATTGTGGCGTTACAGAGAACTTTGGTCTGCCCAAAAGAACAGAGCACTGAACCTTCGGCATAACGAGTGTAATTGAGCTCGAATGTAATTTCCCTGAGTGCGTCGTTTTCTCTGCCACGTGAACGCATTATTTATTGCCTGCTTTCTCTTCTTTTTCCAATTTGTCTGACTTCAGATCAGGACTTGCAACGGAGAGGTGAGGTGCTACTTCTGAGCTACCGTCCATCTTGGGCATGAGTGGGTTTTCAGGACCATCCCAAGTTTCGATGTAAGCCTGGCTGCGCAGCTCTTTGACGTAAGAACGAAGCAGATCGTTCAATTTGGGTCGCAACAGTTCGTCTTTGATGGAAGCGCGATTGTCTTCAAAGGAAGGTGCCTTTTCAGTTTCACGTTTCACCAATTTGACGACGTGGAAACCAACGCCGCTGTTGATGACTTTGGGCACAACTTTACCGGCTTCGATTTTATCAACCTGATCTTTGATGATCTTGGGCACGTTCTCTTGCGAAATCGTACCACCACGTTTTTTCGAAGCATAATCGATAGAGTGTGTTGCCACGAGATTGTCGAAGTCTTTGCCAGCGATGGCCTCTTCGAGCAGTTTCTCTGCCTTGGCTTCACTAGCAACCATTACGTGCTGAATGATGACTTTGGCTGGCTTTTTGTATTTGTCAGCATTTTCTTTGAAGTATTTTTTCAACTCTTCATCAGGGACAGAAGGATTGAGAGCAAATTTGATCTCTTTTTTCACTTCGCCTGCAAGAGGTTCATATGCAGGAGGATCCATGGATACGAGTTGGAAGAGTTGATAAGTGGAACCAATGCGAATTGGAGTGGAAACTTGGCCAGTTCTTAGTCGCTTGACGGCATTGACAATCTTTTTGTTCAAACCGTAGCGGGAGTCAGTCTCTTCGAGGATTTTCTGCTCCATCTCAGGTTTCACACCTGGATCGAGAACGATGTTGTCCCAAAGCCCGCCATTGTTTTTGTCAGCGCCATCACTGGAGTTTTTGACCTCGTCAGAGAAGGTCTTCTTCTTGGCCATTACATCTTTGCGGATGGCAACGGCTATCTGATGAGCTTCCTGGTCGGCCAAATATGTTTTGTACTGCTTTTCCACATCTTCTCTACATGTTGCAAGAGGCAAAATCTCAGGCTGAATGACTGCGTGTAGCTTGAGCAAGTGGAAACCTTTGGCTGATTGAATAGGACCAAAGAGACCTTCGTTACCCTCTTTCAAGATGTTCTGAATTGAATAATCCACATATCCATCTTCACCAATCTCATTGATGTCAGGATTCTCTTTATCTTCACCCAGCACGAGAGGGTGCAACAATCCAGGTACCTCTTTTTTGGCTGAAGCAGCTTGAGAGTTGGCAGCCGCAGCTTTTGTGAAATCAATCTCTTCATCTCTGATTTGCTGCTTCAGCTTTTTGAGCCTGTCTTTGCAGTGCTCTTCAGCTTTCTCAGCTCTCAGTTGTTCGATGATTTCATCTTTCACATCGTCCAAAGCCCTTGTCACAGCAGCTTTTCTGTCGAGCACTTTGAAGATCTCGACACCACGTGCTGTGCGAACGGGTTTGGTCAATGCACCTTTGTCCAAGGTAAAGACAGCGTCTTCTGTTTTCTGGTCTTTCATACCGCGAGGCCAGAATTCACCAGCGCCACCACGCTCTTTCGTCAACTCATCTTCAGAGAGCTCTTTGGCAACTGCGGCAAAGTCGTCGCCAGCAACGATACGCTGGAATGCCTTGTCAGCTTTCTCTTCTGCTGCTTTGACAGCTTCTTCGTCTTTTTCGTCTTCTATTTTGAAGAGGATAGACGCAGTTTTCACTTCTTCATCATCAACATAGTCGCTCTTGTTGTCTTCGTAACGTTTTTTGATGTCTTCATCAGAAACGGCCACCTTGGCCAACAATGCTTTGTCGGCAGGATTGAGGAAGATGTGGCTCACGTTGTACTTCTTCTGACCGAGGAAGTCACCTTTGTGGGCTTCGTAATAATCCTTCAGTTCGTTTTCCGTGAATTTGATGGCTGCCAGTCGTTTGTCGCTTGCAGGATCAATCATGTAACGGCGGAAAGAGGCTTTGTCAGGTTTGCGCCATCTTTCTTTGTGAGCTTTGTAATAATCTTCAATGTCTTCGTCAGTAACGAGAGCTTTGAACTTGTCGATAATGCGCTGTTTGACCTGGGCAAAAGGAATGAATCCCTTGCCATCAGGTGTTTTGAATTCCTGCGCTTTTGACTCTTCATAATATTTTTTGACGAGCTCTTCATCGATTTGACGTCCACCAACGACACGTTCGATGAGTTTCTGGTTCTTGATTTGACCAGCCATACGTTTACGAAGGGCTTCTTCGTTTATTTTCAACTTTTTGGCTTTTTCTTTGCCACCAACACGCTGATAAATCTGCTGAAGTGTTTTTTCCACTTCGGCATTTACGTCGACTGCTTCATCTTCAGCTTTCATAGCTAAAATGCGCTCATCAATTGTGTTGTCCAGAATCTGAGGCAAGAAGAACTTGCGCAACTGGGGAGGTATTTTCCCACCAGAGCGTTTAAAGAGTTCATTGTCTTGCAGCTTCTGATTGAGCTCACCCTCTGTGACGATGGAGGTTCTGCCACCGAGAGTAATGCGAGCAGCAATCTTGTTAGAGGTCAACGACAGACCATCTTCGTCTCCACCAGCCTGAGGTGTTTCAGTCGGTTTAGCCAAGGCATCAGGTGTATCATCAGGTCGTTTCTTTGGTTGGAAAAAGAGCAAAGAAGCCGAACCGACGAAAATCGACAGCACGAAAGCCGAGACGATTGCATAGATGAAACAGTTCATCTTCCGTCGAAGGAAATCTATCATCGACAAAACCTCATTTCCGGCGCGTTAGAGACAACACGCTTTTACGTGCATGCAAGACATACATGTATATAGTTTCATTCAGAAGAATGGCAGAGTATACCTTACCCAGCTTTTTGGGTCAACGACGCCTCTGCAGCGGTCAGAAGCTCGCGAGCTTCAGGGTCCTTCGGCCAGAGGGACAATATTTTCAAAAGCACTCCCTTGGCCTCTTTGGGCCGTTTCTCGCCAAGATAACAATGAGCCAACAACAAAAGTGCCTGTCTATTGTTGCTTTGAATACGCAGAGCTTCAGCAAGCTTACCCCTTGCTTTCACATAATTTCCTTTGCGCAAAAGGAGGAGTGCATAGTTTACCGAGGGTAGAGTTTGTTTGGGTGCCAAACGCCTTGCTCGCTCATAGGATAATTTCGCTTCGTCGAGGAACTCACAGTCAACGGCAGCCAGCAGCCTATTGTTCCATGCCAAGGGACTGTTGGGTGTCAACAGGCAGAGTTTCCGCAAATGAACAATGCCCTTCTCTGCTTTTCCCTGACGACAGAGATTGATGGCTAGATTGCTCAAGGCTTCCACATTGTTGGGTGAAGCTTTCAACTCTGCTTGCCACAAAGCCACAGGATCTTGAAGAAGTCCATTCCTTTGCATGGTCAAAAGACCCAAGAGGAGAACGAAAAGTAAAAGAGCCCGCCCGACCTTGCCTCGCCACTGAGGGTGTTTCTCCAGGAACTTGCTTATCAGTCCCAGGGGAAGCAAAAAGAAGAAAATGGATGGTAGATAGAGATATCTCTCGGCAAATTGAGTCCAAAGTCCTTTGAAGAGAACTCCATTTGTGATGGGAAGCAGGGGAAGCACGAACCAGAAAGGAACAAATGCGAGCGCATGCCTCTTTCGCCACTGCCACAAACAGAAAAATAACAGAGCGGCCAA
Source organism: uncultured bacterium (assembly GCA_964643655.1). Lineage (GTDB taxonomy): Bacteria > Muiribacteriota > UBA6191 > CAZXTJ01 > CAZXTJ01 > CAZXTJ01. Next base: position 241 of record CAZXTJ010000195.1, on the reverse strand, counting down.
GAAGGGGAAAAAGAACCAATCCCAAGGAAACAACTCCAGATTTTTCTGGGACAACTCTTGGTAACTCAGCCGGAGTCCTGTTGGCACCAAGAGTGTGTATAAATAACGAAAAATGGCAGTTGTCCCTTTGAGCAGCGCAGACAAATGGCTCCAGAGAGCTTCTCCACTATCCCAAAGAGGACTGCCAGAAGACGCTGCTCTTTTGAGGTAACTGTAAGCTGCAAGCGGTATAGGACAAAGG
>CAZXTJ010000194.1:0-12621 GCA_964643655.1 uncultured bacterium | reverse complement strand
TAAATCGCAGCTGCACTCTGGGGGCAGTCACAAAGAGACTGTTGTCCTGGTAACGGGAGTTTGAAAAACACATACAATGCTTTTGGTGGTTGGCAGGCTTGGATGAAGCTAAATGGTAGTTATGTCTGGAAGTTTCTAGGTTATGACAGCAAAAGGGCTGGCTATATGGAGGATTTCATCCGTAACAAAAAAACCTATGAAAATGACAATCTCAACAGTTGGTTCGATATTACGAGTAAGGTCAAAGTTGGTACGAACGAACTGACATATTTTCACTTCACTTCAGGTCCTGGTCTCTATGTTCACCTTCGTGTAACTCGTCGTTGAGTTGATTTGAAACCTAGATAGGCATTAATTGTATAGTGGTTTTGTAGGTGAAACTTCCTTTCAGACGAGAGATTTTGATGATGTCACAGAAGAGAATGTTGTGTGTTCTTGCTCTAATGTTCCTTACGACACTTTGTCTGAGCTCCCTTTGGGCGCAAGAGACATTTTGGGATAAGTTGAAAAAACACCGCCATAATAGGGCGGTTTCAGGACCCAATGGCAAAAAACACCAAGGTTCCACAGAGATTCATCGTGGTTCTCGAGGAGTACGGAACAAAGATGGTTCTTTTACGGTGGATAATAGTACTTCGGCCACTAATGAGAAGTGGGGTACTGTCAATCACCAAGGATCTACGACAACAGGTAAAGATGATAAAGGCCACTGGTGGAAATCGAAAAAGAAAGTGCGCCATGGTGAAAAACCTTGGGGATGGAACACTGAAAGCTCTGGCCGCTCAAGGAAAACCAAGGATGGTTCTGCTTGGAACAACGAAAAAGTGATTACTGACCAAAAGGGTAGACTCACGAAGATAAACTCCCAGGGCAAGTGGGTAAAGAACCCTGATGGAACTTGGAAATTAGTCGTTGATAAAACGAAGACTTTTCACGATGGCCGCGTTGTCCATGAGGCAGAAGAGACTGTGTTTCGCACGGGCAATGATGGTCTCAAGTGGGACAAAAAGACTAAACGTGAAGGTGGATTTTTCGGCCCCTCTGCGACGAAGGAAAGTGGGGGCGCTAGCTTGGGAAAAGATGGGCTCAAATGGCAGAACAATCGTGAGCACATCAATCAGCAAGGGAAAAAATGGTTCACCAGATCCAGAGGTGGCAGCAAGTTGACTGAGAAGGGTTCCATTTGGAACAGGCAGACAGAAGGCAGCTCTGAAGATGGAAAATTCAAGTGGAAGTGGGGCAAAAAGAATAGAGCCAGCCGCGACGCCAATGGCAATGTAAACGTCAATTCAAAAGTGAATGGCGATGTGGGCGGTGAAAAAGGCAGAAAGTTCAAAGAGTGGCTTCAGAAGATGCAGAAGAAGAACAAAAACAAACCACGCAAAAAGTGGTGGAAGAAAAAGTGAGCTATCTTCCTGGCAATCCAGCTTTGCAGTAGCGTCTCAGTCCTAGCACTTTTGCTGGTCCGGCTATGGTGACGCCGAAGAATATGGTATCCACATCTTTGTCCAGAAACTCTTCTATTGTGCCATTTACAATTGTTGAACCTGTAATGAAGAGTGTACGTGCTCTTTGAAGCATTTCTTTGCTGTCTCGAGGTGACAAGATGACAGTGCCAGCCTTTTTCTGACCTTGATTATCTTCATCCAAATCAACGATGTGAAGTTCTCCTAATGTGGCGAGTATTTCGGCCAAGCGTGGTTGGTAACCGATGAGAACCGTTGGCGGAGAGAGCTTTTCTGCCTCGAAGAATTCTTTCAATTTTGAGGCGCATTGTATGGGCCCGTCATCTTTGCAGTGAACTGTGTCTTCCAATTCACCATTGGCACACATTGCTGCATTGATAGTGGCGACGAGTAGTGCCCTGTGGAAATTGTCTTCCATTGGTAGCTGAAGAATGTCATCGATTGTTCCCTGCCAATGAGCAAATTGGTCTGTAAAGGCATGACCTTTGGCTCCTTGATAGGTTGCTTCCATAATGCGCTCTCGTCCTTTGGCCAAAGGGTAGTCATTGTCTTCAGGGCGACCAATGGCCTCTTCTTGCGAGAGTGCAGTTGCCCGGACTTTTATGTTCTCATCTTTGTTTTGGCAGATTTTTGATAAGTGCTCTTTGAGTTTGTCGTAGATGTTCATATATTCATTGTACTAAAGAGAGAGGAGAAAGTGGGTCAAGCTTTGACCCAACCCACTTTCAGTTCTCTCTATTTGCCGATTAGAGGCAAAAAACAGCCATCAGCCATAGAACCGTAGACGAGCATATACATGAAGCGGTATTCCTTCGCTTCAGCACCAAGTTCTTTCACCATTTGCTCCATCATGTCTTCTGGTATGGCCTGCAAAAAACCACCAAGAGGTGGAATGTCTTCAGCAAAGAGACCTTCAATAGGTCCAAACTCCTCTAATCCCAAGAGGGTCTGGCCATTTTGCTGAGTCACTACGATTGATTTTCCACTGAGTTTTTCCACTGTGAACTCACGTTTTAACTTGGAACTTTCAGCAGTCCAAGAGCCATCTTTGTTAATGACAATTTTGTGTCCAGGTTTTGTTGGATCAGTGAAGGTCAGTCCCTTCACGTCTTCTGCTGAAATGGCCGTTGTAGACTTTTTCGTATGAAGCTTTTCTTTGTGTTCTCCATGTAAACGCTGAAAAGCCAAACGTCTCGACAAAGCGTTGTCCACAGCTTGGGCAGAACTAGCTAAAAAGCCTACTAGACCAAGGACCAATCCTACTTTGATTAGATTACGTTTCATTTCCACTCCTTTGATATGGGTTAGTGTTTGTTTTCTTGGCAGAGGTAACTCAATGGCTGTGCCAAATGAGTGAAAGCCTGTGCTGGAGTCCTCTTTGGAGGAACTGAGCGAGTAATTAGAAAATCTAGTGCTGTCTCAGATGAGACATTGTGTCCAGCTTTGGCACAATATCATTTGTCTTTTGTCGAAGCGATGAGGCGGTTTTGCACGCTTTCGAATAAGGTGAAACGCAAAGCGGCAGCTTTTTTTAATCCTCTGGCAAAGGTGAGCATCAATAGGGCCACGAGGAAAGTGAAACCTGTTCTCATGGCACTATGTCCTGTGATTATGGAGCGCAGGGGCAAGATTATCACTGTCAGGGCAACGATGATTTCCTGCAAGGCGAGCCATCGTCTGATGAGTGAGTCCAAGGTTGACATCTCTAGTTTTTCAGCAACGACTAGCGCTTTGTCATTGTCAGCTGGAGCAACGATGTTTTCGTCTTGCAGTCGGTTTTTGCTCAAGTAAGCAGGTACGAATAGAAGTACATAAAATGCTCCAAAGAGCATTCCCAAGCGGGGGAAGGTTCTGACGGCCTGACGAAAGATTGTATTGGCATGTGCTGAGATTGCCATATATGCGCCAGGACTAAAGACAGCAGAAACGAGGAAGTGTGTTATCCCTAGGACAAAGAATGAGAGATAGGTGAAAAGGAGGGCAGAGACTGTAACAGTGAGGATGTACCATTGGCTACGATGAACGACCAACCACTTGCTTATGTTGGCCAGACTATTTTCGTCATTAGTTTTCCGAGCTAGGGCCTTGGGATCTTGATAACAGCCAAAGATGGCGCAGTGGCCAATGTAGTCCCAACACTCTTTGTGGTGAGGCGTAGAACATTTGTCGCAATTGATTAGCTCACCAGACAATGAGCTGCGGCAAACTGGACAGGTTACAACTATCTCTTTGTTTTCTGCTGTCATGTCTTCCAATGTTACAACCTATTCTCTTACGATGAATACATGAGTAAGATAGCTGCGCCTTTCATCAAAGGCTTGTCTCTTTGTGAGACTTTTTTCAAAGAAGCCGTGAAACCGATATTGCTGCAACATTTCCCCCATTTGAGCTACTCAGCAGGACGCTTGGGTAGTGGTTCTGATGTCCTTGGATTTGATACAGAGCGTTCTCGTGACCACGATTGGGGACCTCGTTGTACTCTTTTTTTGTCAGAAGAGGATATTGGCTTGAGAGAAGAGATAGTCTCTGTATTGTCCTCTCACTTGCCCAAGTCCATTTGTGGTTATCCAACGAATTATGGAAGACATGAAGATGGCACTTTGAACCTTTGTCCCTCCACTGATGGAATGGTCCATCACGCAGTTTCCGTGACGACGGTAGAAGAGTTTTTTGTTTCTTATCTGGGTTTTTATCCTGCAGTAGATTTGTCCATTTTTCAGTGGCTTCATGTTCCTCAGCAGCGTCTTTTGATCATTAAAAAGGGTAAAGTTTTTCACGATGATTTGAACCTGTTGTTGCCTTTGAAAGAGCGCCTTTTCTGGTATCCCAAAGATTTGTGGTTCTTTTTGATGGCCAATGCTTGGCGCCGTTTGGCCCAAGAGGAGCCCTTTATGGGGCGCTGTGGAGAAGAAGGAGACGAGATTGGCTCTCGTTTGGTTGCTTCTCGTTTACTCATTGAAGTGATGAGGATTAGTTTTTTGCAGGAACGTGTCTATGCACCCTATTTCAAATGGTTTGGGCGAGCTTTTTCTGAGTTAGAGTGCGCCAAGGAGCTCTCACCATTGATAATAGCCGTGCAACAAGCTGCTAATTGGAAAGAGCGCGAGAAGCATTTGTGCCCAATCTATGAATGTTTGGTGGAAAAACACAATGCTCTGCAGGTAACTACTGTTGTGGAGGCCAAGGTTTCACCCTTTCATTCGCGGCCCTATTTGGTAATCCACGGTGATCGCATTTCCGATTTGCTACATGAAAAAATCATTTCGCCAGAAGTGAAATCCTTTGAGCGAAATATTGGTTCCATTGACCAGTTCGTCGATAACACAGATGTTCTTTCTTACCCCAAAACTTGGTCCAAAGTTTGTGCTCTGCACAATAAGGATTAACGATGGATGGCTGGGAATTAATATACGCCATTGAAAAGGACGATTTGGCCAATGCCAAAGAGCTTCTGGCTGCGGGTCTTTCTCCAGATGCTCTCTCCTCCATTGGCAACACGCCTCTTTGTGCGGCAGCTGAAAAAGGAAAGGTCCCCTTTGTGAAGCTCCTCCTGGAAGCAGGGGCAAATCCGGACAAGAAGGATGAAAGAGTGACCATGGATGGTGGGGCCACTGCTTTGGGGTTGGCCGCTTCATCTGGTTTCCTCGAGATTGTGCGTCTGCTTCTGGCAGCTGGTGCTTCTCCTTCTTTGCCTTCGAAGTATAAAGAGACTCCTTTGGTTGCGGCTGTTTTTGCAGGTTTCCCACTCGTTGTGGAAGAGCTTCTGCAAAATGGAGCTGCCGTTGATGGTGTCAGTGGTTTTGATAAGAAGACTCCTTTGATGGTGGCTTGTGAACATAGGCAGGAAGACATCTTTGATTTGCTGCTTGCCCATGGAGCTTCAGTGGAAGCTACTTGTCGCAAAGGTAAAACTCCTTTGCATTATGGTGCAGGTTTTCCCAATGGTTCTGCTGGCAAGAGTCACATTACAGAAGTTCTTTTGGCCAAAGGAGCTCAAGCAGATGTTCTTGACAATTGTGGTGAAAGTCCTTTGTTTGGTGCGGCCCGTTGGGAAGATGAAAAAGTGGTGTCTTTACTGTTGGAGGCAGGTGCTTCGCCCAATGTTCGCTCTAAGAGTGGAGAGACTCCTTTGTTGGCTGCATGTAAATACAACACTCATTCTGGGGTCGTTTCGCTGCTCGTAAAGGGGGGAGCAGACCTTTCCTTTCGGGCAGAATATGGTGCCACGGCTTTGCATTTGATTTGCCAAAAAGATGAGCTACCAGCAGATGGACTGGAAGCTCTCATTGAAAGTGGCGCAGATGTGGCTGCTACAAATGATGATGGACGCACAGCATTTACTTCTCTTTTGTGGGGCATAGGCGAAAGTTTGGTGAAGGAAGAGAAGGGCCTTTTGTTCATTGCTGCTGGTGCTCCTTTGGATGGTGTTTTGTGTGGTGCTGCCAGAAGCTCTACTGTGGCTCTTTGTCAGAAGCTCATAGATTGTGGTGCTGATGTAGATGAACAGGATAATTGGGGCCGGAGCGCTCTTCATTGGGTAGCCCATGATGGCAAGTCTTCTGTGTTGGAGTATTTGTTAGCAGCAGGAGCAACAGTCGATTTAAAGGATGAGAAAGGGCACACTCCATTACACCTGGCTTTTAGGGAGAGGCATGGGCCGATTTGTGAGCTGCTGCTGGCAAGTGGTGCCTCTCCTCTCGTGAAAAACAAATTTGGCAGAACACCTCTTTATTATTGTGAAGATGAGTTTATCGAACCTTTGGCCAAAGTCCACCCCCAGATAGAAGAGTCTTATGCCCAAGTAGAGTCCGAAGGTCGAGACAATTTGGGTTGTTCAGCCAAAAGACCTTCTTTGGAAAGGGATAGGAAATGTGAGACTTGTGGCTGGAAGGCACATCTAAAAGGGGAAGAGCGAACTATTCACTGTCCCTGGTGTTTGTACCTTGCTCTAATCATTACGAACTACAAAGTTTTGCATGGCAATCCAGAAATCCCAACTGCCGACACTGAGGTGGAGTTTACCTATACTTGCCAACATTGTGGTTTGCTATTTATCAATGGTTGGAATGCAATGAACACTGATAGACCTCATGTGATAGAGGTGGGTACAAAGACGAGTTGGCTCAGTGAAGACGGTGGTGTCACCTGGCGTAGGCAATGGGGACAAGAGGAATGACTCAGTTTTTTTTGTCCAGCACTTTGCGAATGGTAAAAGCCAATTGTTTGCCAACAACTCGTAGCTTCATCTTATCACGCTCTTCCCTGTCGTGGTACGATGGATTGCCTACGGAAAGAGGGAAGTCATGGCCAACCTGGTGAAAAAAGTTGGTGTTTTGGGTGCAGGAACTATGGGTTCTGGCATCGTTTTGGTTTTTGCCCAAGCGGGTTTTGATGTGGTAATGCGCGATTTGACTGAACAGGTACTTGAAAGAGGCCATAAAGTCATTGAGAAAAATCTGAACAAAAGAATGGAACAAAGCGAAATCAGCGAAGCTTTCAGAAACAAGACTTTGCGTCACATCAAAAAGACGACTCGTCTTTCCGATATGCGTGATTGTGATTTTGTCATTGAAGCCATTGTGGAAAAAGAAGAGACGAAAGTAGACGTCTTCACTGAACTTGGTGAGATTTGTCTTCCACGGACAATTATTGCTTCCAATACTAGTTCAATCTCCATTACTGCTTTGGGTAAAGCAGCCAAAAGAGCGGACAAGGTCATAGGTATGCATTTCATGAATCCTGTGCCTGCCATGAATTTGGTGGAAGTGGTGCGAGGTTTGGCCACGAGCGATGAGACTCATGAGCAGACGGTCGCTCTTGCTGAGTTGCTTGGCAAGAACGCTGTAACTGTAAAGGATTATCCGGGGTTTGTTTCCAACCGTATTTTGATGCCTATGATCAATGAAGCCATTTATTGTCTCCAAGAGCAAATTGCTGACAAGGAGGCGATTGATACTGTCATGACACTGGGGATGAACCATCCTCTGGGACCCTTGGCTTTGGCTGATTTGATTGGTCTCGATGTGTGTCTTTTCATTTTAGAGAGCATGCACAAGGATTTGGGAGATAGTAAATACCGCCCCTGTCCTTTGCTGCGTAACCTCGTTCGCGGCGGTTATCTTGGTCGCAAGTCGGGCAAAGGTTTTTATGATTATGAGATGAAATAATAAAAGTGAATTACGACCTCTTTTTTCGACCAACAGCAAAGACTCCTCCTTGTAATGACCACCGTTTTACCAATTTTTTCGAAGGGCGTGAAAATTACAGGGTGGAAGATGGACGAGCTGATTACGTCAATGAAAACACGGGGATTTTTTTCTCTTTCGAATTTGATGAAGGATTAGAAGATCCTTATGGCGATCCGGCAGCTTTTCCTGTCTGTTTTTCCATGAATTACCTCTGTCCCCATGTTTTTGGTTTGGAAGCAGAACCGGAAGTGCGTGCTTTTGTGGAAGCTTTCAAACTGGAGGTGGAAGACCCGCAAGTGGGCGGTATGGGCCGAGGAGTTTATTCAGGAGAGAGTTTTTATCGTGGCTGGGCGAGGGGAAATGAGATGGCCTTGCAGCTCGTGTTGAAAGACCCGCCCAAAGCTCCTATCTTTACTTTGCCCACTGCCCGTTTAGAGGCTTGTTGGCGTTGGAATTTCAACAGAAAAGAGGAACTCAGCCGAGTTGGCGAGGAAGTTTTTGTTCCCCGTCTACTTTTTGTCATCATCGATGGTGAAGTGAAATCTTTGGTCACCTGGACTGATGGTGCACCCTCCATTTTGCCTGAGGCGGACATTGTTGCTCTCGTGCGTATGGATCTCTCTTTGGTCGAAGGAGCACAGGAAATCGTTGTTTTGCCTTTCTCTGAAGTAGAAAAGGGGATTTTGCAAAAATTCCCCATAGGTGATGGTCCCCTCCGTTTTTGGCGACTGATGTATGAAGAACCACCACAGACCGTAGTAGATTTTTTCACCTCCTTCGAAGCTGCTCCAAAGCGCTTTGAAGGCATCTCTTTGGGTAACATCCTCAATGGTGAATTGGTGCGAAAATTTAAAATTTCGTAAATGGGGTTGTTTGTTCGCTCTTTGTTCGGTAATATTTAGAGGTGAGAGAGGTGAGCGCATGTTGCCACTAACGAAAAAACAGCTACGTGTCCTCCAAACCTTGCGTTCTTTTTCCAAAGAAGAGGGGCGCATGCCAAGTGTGCGCGAATTGGCGCGTATTCTCGACCTGTCTTGCAGTACCACTCACCAGCATTTGCGAGCACTCGAGAAGAAGGGTTTTGTCAATACTGATGGTACGGCTCACGGTATTGCCCTGCCACAGGAAGAAAGCCCTCCTGAGTTACCACGCTCCTTGGTGCAAGTACCCCTCGTTGGCACAATCGCCGCTGGTGTGCCCATTGAAGCATTGGAAATAGCAGACGATCCTCTTTTGCTTTCTGCTTCTTTGGCTCCTGAAGGTTCTTACGCTCTGCGTGTGCAGGGTGACAGTATGATTGACGATCACATTCTAGATGGTGATTTGATTGTCGTTCGACCACAACAACGTGTCGAACAGGGCGAGATTGCCGTTGCTCTCCTCGGTGATGGAACGGCAACCTTAAAACGTGTCTATCGTGAAAAGGGCAAGATTCGTCTGCAGCCAGCAAATGAAACATTGAAGCCCCTTTACGTTGACAGAGTGACCATTCAGGGTAAAGTGGTAGCCGTTTTGCGGCTACCCTAATTTTTTTTGATCATAGTGTTCGTACATCGTTCGGAGGTGAGCTATGGGCGCTCTTGTAGCCATTGAGGCTGTCAAAGACGAAATTAGGCGTCGATTTCCCCATGTCTTGCTTTCAGGGCGGCCTCTTTTACGCCCTGTAACTGAAAATATAGAAGGGTCGCCCTTCGAACGATTGGTCAGTTGGCCTTTGCCCAAAGGGACTTCTCTTGCCCTTTCTGGTCGTGGTGCCACCTCTTTGCTTTGGCAACTTTTGGCTCGTACTTCCTCTGAGCTTGGTGAAAGGGTGGCTTATGTGGATGGCAGTAGGGCTTTTTTCCCTCCCGGTGCAGCTTCTGCTGGTGTTGATTTGGATAATCTGCTCTGGCTCCATTGTGCTGATTTACGTAAAGCTTTGCGAGCCGTCGAGTTATTGCTCGCCTCTGCCCTTTTTGGCCTCGTTGTTTTTGATCCTCCGCCAGGTCAAGCTCCTGATGTGTTGTGCCGCCGTTTGTCCCTCGTTTTAATGCGTGGAGCTTCTCGTCTCGTTCTGCTGGAAGGTCCCATGACACAACATAGAGTGCGTGTTCATCGGCGGGTTTCTGTGGAAGCGGCCAAACCGCAGTGGATAAACGGAAAAGCCAAGTGTGGTGCTGCTGGGTGGCAATTGTTGGCCCGGCCTCTTTCTGCTGGCGGCAAAAAATATGAAGGTCTCGTGCAAGTAGAGGTAGGAGGCGATTGTTGATGCGTATTTTATGTATCCGCATTTTGGATTGGCCCTTTGTTGCTCGTTCTGCCCCTCGTGGTGGCGAGGTCGAGGTGGGGATGGTGGCCATTGCTGGCCGGGAAGGGGCCCCCATTGCGCCAACTCATCGGCTTTTGGCTGTTTCCGAGAAAGCTCGAGAACGTGGTCTTTTTGCTGGTATGACCGTTGCCCAAGCGCGAGCTCTTTGTCCTGAAGTGGAAGTTTTGCCACCTGATGATGGCACTGAAAGAGATGCCATGGCCCTCTTTCTTGGACGCCTCGAAGAGGCTGCCCCCATTGTGGAAGATGGTGGCGCTGGCGTGGCTTACATTGAAGTAGCCTCTGTACGCGAGCTTTATGGTGGTGTTGGTGGCATTGTCCGTACCTTTTTGTCTCTCTGCGAAAAATGGGGTTGGCCCTGTACTTTGGGTGTTGCTGGTGGACGATTTACTGCTTTGACAGCTGCCGTTCTTTCTGCCCCTGGCGAGGTCCGTGTCGTGCCAGAAGGGAAGGGGCGCGAGTTTTTGGCTCCTCTTCCCGTTGATCTTCTGCCCATAGACGAAGAGTTTAGGCGTACTTTGGCTGAAGTTGGCCTCACTACTCTTGGGGCTCTTGCTTGTACCTCTCCTGCTGAACTGGTCACACGTTTTGGTGAAGAGGCTGCTCTTTGGGTGGCTTTGGCTGCTGCTGTCGATGAGCAACCATTGGCTGGACACACTCCCCATGTTCCTCTTTCGGTGACTCATCTCTTTGAATATGCCGTCTCCTCAACTTCACAGTTGCTCTTTGCTCTCGAACCTGCTTTGTCTTCCATTGTCTCTTCTCTCAAAGCCCAAGGTCGTGGTGTTCTCGTTTTGTTGCTCCGTCTTCATTTCGATGAAGGAACTCCCCTGGAAAAACGTATCTCTCTTGCTGAAGCAACGGGACGAGTGCGCCCACTGTTGGATGGTTTGCGTGTTTCTCTCGATAGGGCCAAGTTGACTGGACCAGTCTGTTCTTTTGAGTTGCTCGTTTTTCGTGATGGACCTCTCGATGGTCAGTTGGGGCTTTTCCCCGAACGACCTGGTGCTGTAGGCGAAAATGGGGCCATGGCCGAATTGTTGGGACGTCTCGAATTGTTGACCAATGATGGTGAATTGGGCCGTTTTTCCCTCAAACCGGGCCGACGACCAGAAGATTGTTGGAAGTTGTTACCTTGGGGGGTAAGGGCCGAAAAGTTGCCTTCTTGCCGTAAAGGGGTAACTCGTGGCCACCGTTTATTGCCTGGCACATTTTACGCGGGCCAGGGATTGGCTCTCCGTGTTTTGCCCAATCCGGAAACGATTGATGTGCGAGCAGGCAAAGACGAGAAACCTTTTTACGTTGATGGTGCTGCCGTCGTGCAAACTGCTGGACCTTTTCAGGTGGCAGGTGATTGGTGGCGTGGCGAAGATGACGACAGGTTCTATTTTGAGACTCTGCTCGATGATGGTTTGTTGCTCTGGCTCTTTCGCCGGGGCCAGAATTGGTTTTTACAAGGTGTCTTCGATTAATCGAGTGGTTGCTCTTCTTTGTTTGTTGTAGGAACTTTGATGGCGTTTCCGGCAAGATGACCAAAGTTGCTCGTTTTGAAGGCCCGCATGATGGCACTCAAGATTGAGTTGTCTGGACCGGGGATGTCTTTAGCTGTCCAGCCAGCATTTTGTAGCTCCTGCCGTGAATCGAGATAATCTGCTGTGTCATTTTCCAATGGTTGCAACTCTTGTGTGGAGCCCCTAGAGAAGTTATTGGCGCTCTCTTCATAAGGCAGAGTGGAGTTTGTCTCTTGGGTGTTTTCAACGCCGAGCATGTTGAGGCCGCCTTCTGCAAAACCGCCTGCTGATGGTGCCAAATCACCACTGAAGAGGTCGCCAAATTCTGAGTCTGGATGAAGGCTCAGTTTGATGGGGCTTTCGTAGAATTGCTCATCTTTGGCAAACATTTCTGCATTCATCAAATATTGGGAAAGGGCAGAGATTTCTTGGGCCACTTCTGCCTCTTTCGTGGCAACGGCAGTGGAGAGTGCTTTGGCTGCTACTGTTTTGCCTTCATTACCATTGGCCAGCTTGCCACCAGTCAGTGATTTACTGTTTTGTGGATGAAGAGAAAGTGCCTGCTGACGGCCACCTTCTTTGGCTACTCGCTCGACATATCTTTGCACTTCGGCAAAACGCTGAGCAAAAAGTTGTCTAGCTGAAGAAGCTGCTCGCCAACTGGGAATGGTGAACATGGCTTTGTACTCTTCGACCAATGTCTCTTCGTTGTTTTTAGTGGCTGCGAGGTCTTTTTGCAGACGAACGAAGAGGCGGAGGCAGTGAATTCTCTCGTTCATTGGTAAACAACCATAAGCTTTTCTATCTTTGCCAAAGCTGTGTTCACCCATTTTTTCGCGAAGGGGAACCAAGTTGTTGAGGTTTTCTTGTATTCGTTGTCTTAGCTGAGATGTGGCTGCTCCTTTACTGGAACCACTCTCTTGACCCCAATCGTAAGAGAGTTGTCCCCAAAGCAAAGAGGAGAGAGATTTGGCCAATGTTTGTCCTTCGGGAACTTGGTTCAAAGTACGCAGCATCTCATTATTTGCTGTTTGACTAAGGTTGTCTCTTGTCAAGGAGTCGAGGAACCACCCCTTGCCTGTAATGGACCAACGATGTTCTACGAGGGGAGCGTCTTTGTCTATGGCTCGCAGCATGTCGCGCAGTGT
>CAZXTJ010000193.1:0-12633 GCA_964643655.1 uncultured bacterium | reverse complement strand
CATTCAGAGAATTCGTGAGCCAAATCGATGAAGATGGACTGATCGCTGTGAAAAAGGTCCCTCCTGACACAACAGGTCTGCCATCCAGCAAGGACAAAACTCAATATGGTCAGCAGCAATACCGTTCTTTTCAAATGCGTTCCCATCAGTCCCTGTGAAGTGATTTATGAGCGATATGCCAATGCAAGAATGTTGTTCTATTGTACATCTTGGCAAAAGCAAAATGCAGAAATACGAGTAAAGCATGACCAACTGGTTATAATGGAGATGATGAAGGTAAAACACAGACTACGCTCTATTGGGACGATTAGGTGGGGCAGGAATGTCCTCGAATTCCTGCCTTTGCGCGTCCTTGTCTGGCTTCCTATCATATTAGCCTGCCCCTTGCTCTTTTTATGGTCTTTTGACCGTACTCTCGTCTGGGCTCAGGAGGGCGGGACGCTTTACCAGTCACTCGACTGGGATGAAGAGGACAAACGAATTTGGAAAAACCTCGAGTCGCGAGTCAAATGTGATCCTTTACTTAGGCTAGGGCACTGGGAAAAAGTTCCCAGGACAAAAACTAAAAAACGTATCCTAGTCATTGGTGATAGTTATGCGTACGGTGACGGACTGTCGAACATTAATGATACTTATTGGATGCAGCTTCGCAGAATTCTCTTCGAAAGAGGATATAGAGATATCGAACTGATTGCTGTTGGCGAGTGTGGATGGACGACGAGAAATGAGTTGAATAAAGCACGACAAGTCTTTCCCATATACAAGCCAGACATTGTAATTTGGATGTATATAACAAACGACCCAGACGAAGAGACCTACAAACAGGCGGAGAATGAAGAAGCTTGGAAAGACTATTATTCGTCTCTCATAAAAGGTGACTTCTGGTACGAACAGTGCGTGCTATTAGATTCTTGGTTTCCTCACCTGAGCGCAGTATTGCGTAAACATCGACACGAAGCTCTTGTATCTAGATGTCCTCCGCCTGATGAACTTGGATATCAGTACTGTTCATGGAAGTATATGTTGCATAGCCCAGAAAACATCGAAAGGTATGATCTCACTCTCTCGCAGGTTGCAAAATTCATAAAAGATAGCAAGGTTCCACACATATTCATTACACAGAAAGCACCTCTCGGCAGTGACGAGAGTTACTTTATCAACACGGTTAGAGGCTTGTTCGACAAACACAACATAACGTTCATTGACCTTGGCGCTGAACTCATCGACTACCATCTCCGTCATTCCGGCTCCTTGCCAAATTTTAACGCCAATCCCTCAAATGGACACAACGGTCTATTTGCATCACGCCCCTTGGCTGAAATGACGCTTTCGTTGCTAGAGAAAGAGTACTCACAGCTTTTACCAAAACAGACAAAACCCTTTAAACCGCTCGAGATTAACGATTGGGTTCCTCACGATCTTGAAGTACTCAAAAGTAGTAAAAAAACTTTCGTTTTCGGTTATCCAGATGAAACAAACAAATATATGCTTCGAATGCCATTCAATGAGCCTTATGTTCAGTTGAACTTCGAATTCCCTCTTGAGTTGAGTTCTATCACTATCAATGGAAACAATCTTGTCGATAGTCGCCTGGACTTCACCGTCGAATCACTGAGAGATGAGCAAGTTTATAGACTTGGAGTGAAATCCGGCTCTAGTCAAAAATGGGATATACCCAATGATCTGAAAGAAAGCAGGATACGGACCTTAAGGTTCTCCACCAAGTTCGGAAATGTCAATGGTGGACGAGTTATTGAGTTGAGTTTTGAGCAACCCGAAGAAAAGAGCATTCAACCTTGACGACAAACATTTTGGGTGTTTCAGCCTTTTATCACGACTCTGCTGCAGCCCTTCTTTGCGAGGGTGAGATTGTGGCTGCCGCACAAGAGGAGAGATTTACAAGGAAGAAAAACGACAGCTCTTTTCCTCATTATGCAATAGCTTCATGTCTTGCTCAAAAAGAGCTGACAATGAATGACATTGATTACGTAGTTTTTTACGAGGATCCGAACCTCAAGTTTCACCGATTGCTCACTTCTTTCCATTTCACTGCTCCCCACAGTTTGCCAGCATTTTTGGCTGCAATGCCAAGTTGGTTGACTGAAAAAGTTTGGTTGGATTCTGTCATTGCCAATGAGCTTGCCTGGAAAAAGCGAGTTCATTTTTGTGATCATCATGTCTCTCACGGAGCTTCCGCTTTTTATCCCTCTCCTTTTGATAGTGCTGCCATTTTGACAATTGATGGAGTGGGTGAGTGGTCGACGACAACTATCGGTTTGGGAAACAGTGAAGATATTGAATTGGTCGACCATATCAAATATCCACACTCTTTGGGATTGTTGTATTCAGCCTTTACCTCCTATCTAGGGTTTCGCATCAACAACGGAGAGTACAAGGTGATGGGATTAGCACCTTATTGTGCTCCCAAGTACGTCAAACAGATTAAAGAAAATCTCATTCATCTAAACAAAGATGGATCTTTTCTGATCAACCAAGCATTCTTTGGCTATACGCGCGATCTATGTATGTTCAATAGTGATTTTGTGCAGCTTTTTGGCATAAAAAAGCGAGAGCCAGAAAGCAAACTGAAGCAGTTTCACGCTGATGTTGCCGCGAGTATTCAAGCCGTTACAAGTGAAGCAGTGATTGGATTGGCCAAACGTGCCAAAGAGGTTACGAAAGCTGACAACTTGGTGCTCGCCGGTGGAGTAGCGCTCAATTGCGTTGCAAATGGACTCCTAAAGCGTTCTGGTATGTATGAGGACGTATGGATACAACCTGCAGCTGGCGATGCTGGAGGAGCTTTGGGATGTGCGTTATGGTTCTGGCACAAAGTTCTGGGCAAGAAACGAAGTCCCAAATCAAAAGACAGTATGCAATTCAGCTTTCTTGGACCAAAGATAGAAACATCCTCTGAAGATGATGATGAGAATCTCAGAAAAATGGGTGCTGTTTACCAAACTTTTGATGACGATGAACTTGCCCAAAAAGTCGCTGAATGTCTCGAAAATGGCAAAGTTGTTGCCGTAGCCCGTGACTCAATGGAGTGGGGACCACGAGCATTGGGGAACCGTTCTATCTTTGCTGATGCAAAAAACGTAGATATGCTTCAGATATTGAATGCAAAAGTAAAAAAACGCGAGGCTTTCCGTCCCTTTGCCCCAATGGTTTTAGAAGAACATACATCTGAATGGTTCAACTGCGATGGAGATAGCCCATATATGCTGTTTGTCCACGAAGTCGCTCACTCAA
Organism: uncultured bacterium; assembly: GCA_964643655.1. GTDB lineage: Bacteria > Muiribacteriota > UBA6191 > CAZXTJ01 > CAZXTJ01 > CAZXTJ01. The sequence goes on along the minus strand of CAZXTJ010000193.1, from coordinate 9,381 downwards.
AGTGTTCACCACGCCTTGAAGGTTTATCACCAGATATGAGTCTGGTAAATGAGGTGCGCTCTCAGATCCCTGCGGTTACCCATGTCGATTACACTGCCCGGATTCAGACTGTGGGCCCCGAAAGACCATTCGCTCGGAAAATACTCGAGTGTCTGAAGAACAAAACGGGGTGCCCAGTAATGGTAAACACATCATTCAATAAAAGGGGCGAACCCATCGTCTGCACGGCAATTGATGCCTTCAAATCCTTCGCCTCGACAGATATTGACTATTTAGTCATTGGCAATAAGTTCTTTGCCAGACAAGAACAGCTTTTTCAGCTACTATCGGATTTTGACGAACCAAGTAGCGATGATGAATACATCACGAGAATTGAGTTGAACCGACGCGCTAAAGAAATAGACAGAACAGCTATAGTTGGATTGTTACTCTCCACGGTGTTGACTCTCTACTGCGGTGTACACGCAATCTTTGCACTCATACCCAATGCAACTCTGTATTATTTAGGAGCCATCCTTGGTTCTGTTTCATTCATATCTTTTCTCCTCTGCCCTGGTATTTTCATTCCAGTGGTTGATAAAGCTCTCCAAATACCCAAGAGAGTTGCTGGATTTATTCTTTCTGTCATTCTGTCCGGTGTTTATTTTTCCGTCGTTACACCAATAGGTTGGTTCGCACGTAAGTCAGAAGATAATCCCTTCACAAAATGGACTGATGATGAGGATTTGAGCAACTGGCACGTGAAATCCAAGGACGAGCAAAAGGCAAACTATACCCCCACCCCTTTGCCATGGATTAGTTTTTCACGCTTCTTTGGACCTTTGGCCTTTTTTGTCCGACATAGGATTTGGTTTACTTTCCCGGCACTCTTCATCCTGTTGCTTCTCGGACTGCTGTTTTTCTTCATTGAAAACTCTGTAGTTGCCCCACTAATTTATCCTGTTTTCTGATTGACTGAAGGAAAGAACAAACTAATGCGCATTCTCGCAATATCGGACAATCACGGTTCTCGACAGTCAAATGAGCGTTTAACAGGGTTCATAAAACAAAGTGAATTCGACATCCTTGTCTGTGCTGGTGACTATACTGAGTTTGGCCGATTGGCAGAGCCTTTCTACGAGGTGCTGAATGAAGCAAAGCAACCCGTTCTTTTCGTCTATGGAAACCACGAACATGATTCGCGCCGGTGTAATATTGACTCACACGTAAAAACTGCCACCTACATTGGTGAGACTGTCAAACTGATTGGAAATGTTGCGTTTTTTGGCATCAGCGGTCATGACATATTCTGCCAGAGTCGTGAGTGGCGCTTGTCAGAAGCTTTTTCCGATCTAAAGGGTTGGCTATCCAATATGAAGTACGAAAAGTCTGTTTTTGTAACTCACGAACCTCCTACCAACTGGATTTGGCCAGGCAATGAAGGCAATAATGCTGGCAGTGTTTCAATTAGTTCTTTCATCGATGAAATACAACCTGATTTGGTCATTTGTGGGCACCTGCACGTACACGAAGCAGCTGAAACCAAACTGCCGTCAGGAACACGCATCATCAATCCAGGCCCACTGGGTACCATCATTGAAATCTGACCCTTTACACCTCAGCTCTCATCATTAATATGTTTGCATGACTGAGAGGAATAAAATGATCGCGCGTTTATATAGATACACTTTGGCTCTACTTATAGTGTCATGTGGCCTTTCGGCTGCTCTTGCCGAACCAGTTCGTCTCATCGAGCCAATCGACTTTGGGCCAATATTGACCAAGGACGACGTAAAAAGGCTGCCCCCCAGGCCTTTGAACTTGCGGCCAGGCACACAGCAATTACCTGGCATTCGTACGCTTTTTAGTCTTCCCAACGATCCATTTTTCGTCAAACAATGGTATTTCCACAATGTGGGCCAACCCGATGAAAAGGGCCAAATTGGCATTCCAGGCGCAGACATCAAATTATATCCTGCTCTTTCCGTTTTTGCGGCTCAACGAGAAGTCACTTTGGCAATAGTAGATTCTGGACTAGACCTCAAACATGAGGATGTGTCAGCAGATGTTTTGTGGACAAACGAAGGTGAATGTGGCCTAGACGATAACGGTGAAGACAAAGGCACAAATGGTGTTGATGATGATGGAAATGGTTACATAGACGATGTTCATGGGTGGAATTTTGTCAAAGATGACAACTTCGTCCAAGACCGGCATTACCACGGAACACACGTAAACGGACTTCTTTCTGCAGTAGTGGACAATGAAGTGGGCCTTGCAGGTGGTTTCCAGCCTTTGAAGATTATGCTCGTGAAAATTTTTGGTCTTGGTGCCACGGCCACTCGAGACCAAATTGCCAAAGGTATTCGTTACGCAGCCGATAATGGTGCCCACGTTGTTTCATGTTCTTGGGGCTCGGCAACTATCAATGGCAACATACGTCAAGCTATTGCTCACTGCCATGACAAGGGTGTTCTTGTGTGTTGTGCCTCTGGAAACTCTCGCAAGAACCTTGATTTGGAACATGACTACCCTGCCTGCTACGACATTCCCAACCAAGTCATAGTGGGTGCTACGGACAACAGAGACCTTCCAGCTCTTTTTGCAAACTATGGCTCCATCGTTGATATAGCTGCACCTGGAAATCACATATTTTCCTTGATGCCCAAAAGCAGATACAGGGCAATGTCCGGCACTTCACAAGCTTGTCCAATGGTTGCTGCAGCTGCAGCGATGTTAATGGCGCAAGAGCCAGCACTTACTCATATGCAAATCAAAGAAAAGCTCTTAGAAAGCGCCGATAAGTTTGTCTCACTGAAGCGTTGGGTTCCTGGTGCTGGACGTTTGAATGTCTATAATTTGCTCACCAACAAGCCTGGAAAAGAACTACCCAAATCACCTGAAGGCACATGGGTTCAAAAAAGCTACGAGCTCGAGAGTAAACATCCCTATGCCTATAACTCTGATGAGAACTACGTTGTTGAAGTTCCAGGAGCCAGATTCATACGTGTTCACTTTGCTCGCTTTGATTTTGATACACATAGTGACTATCTGACTGTCTCAGCAAGTGATGGAACAGTCATAGAACGACTCAACGCATCATTGGGTGAGATGTGGACAGAACCTGTGCCTGGCGACAAAGTGAAGCTTCACTTGATATCCAACAATATCGTCAATTCTTGGGGTTTCAAAGTAGACGCTGTCGAATACATTACTGACTAACGGCTAAGGCGTATCTGGCAAACCGATCTATTAGTGTGTAGCTTTCTGGAGCTTCTTTTACGCTGCCTTTGATAGTTGATGAATCGAGGCCACTTCTTTCTAGATCATTTGCGAATTCGGACACATACTCTTGTGCGATGTGAGCATTGAATTCGGGATGGAACTGAACGCCCCAACACTGCCCTATGGAGAATGCAAGATTTTCGCATAATCTCGTCGAGGCCAGAAGATTGGCACCCTCGGGAAGAGTGTGCACTGATTGCATATGGCTGCATAAGACAGGTGTATTGACGGGCAGATCAGTAAAGAGCGGATCTGATTTAGCTCCCTTGCGTAATGTTGCAGTGCAGCTTCCAAACTCAGGTCCATATAAGTTTGTTCCAACGGTACCACCAAGTGTTTGCGCCAACAATTGGTGACCGTAACAAATGCCAAATACGGGAATTTCCAGCTCAATAACCGATGTAAGCCATTTAGAGGTTCTCTGACTCCACTCAAGATTGTCGGTCACCATATCATGCGAACCTGTCAATATTACACCAGCGGTTGACTGCAATTCAGGTAAGACAGAACCTAAGAATGGTTCGGTGACGGTGATTTGTGAGACTGGTAACTCTAATCGATTGACTATCCAATCATCAAAGTCGCCAATGGTGTTTTTTAGCTTTGTCAGAGTGGTACCGAGCTTCACGATGAGGATTGATTTCACATTGGTACCTTTCTATTTCCAATGTTTTATTAGGCTTTATTGGGCACCAATGCAAAGAAAAAATATGTCTATTCCAGCTCTTCCATACTGATCCACATGCTATCACCCTGCTGAACTGAACCGTCATCTAGCTGCTCACGCCCTACTACTGTTATTCCATCAATCATTCTACTTGGAGGTGGTGCGTCAGTTGAAATGCGCCATCCTCCATCAGGCATGACTTTCGGTTTGTACACTTTTTCATCAATCGTTATGAGCACTTCGAGACGAGAAGGCAGTGAGTATTCATCGACAATCATACCTTGAAGCTCAATCCGACCACCGCTGAGCTGTCCAGCAGCGATGACACTTGGGCCTGTTCCATCAAAGATGATAGGAACTTTTGGTGAACCAGCAGCAGCTTGCGATCCAGTAACTGTACGCGTTGCAACAACAGTAACGTAGACGTCATGGCGTCCTTCTTTCTGAAAGCCCACATCAACGACTCCAGTACCTCCTGCTGGCACTGTGGCTGCATAACTTCTGTCACCTCCATGGGAAGTGACTACAAACGGACCAAATCGAGCGTCAGAAGTGTATTTCAACCTGATTTGCGAGGCTGCTGTATGGAATCCTTCTTGGCTTCTTGGATAGGTTATGACAACAAAGGAAACCTTGGGCGCAGGAAGTTGTCCGTAGGCTGTTGAGAAAAGCAAACAGAGCACTATTGGTAACCATATTGACCTGTACATGACGAACTCCCTTCTGCCAAGCTTCATTAGAGAGTCGGACAAGATTGCTCAATATTACAAGAAACATCATGTAAATCGTTTCACAAGTTGTGTTTTTTAAGTCAGATCTACTTCAGCTCTTACCATTTTGCCATCGACACGACGCAATATGGTTATCGTTTCAACACCCAAATCCAGCAGATAATGGCGGGCACGCTCAAGATTTTGCCCAACTTGCCGTGAGCTATGACTGTCGTCACCAAAGCACAAGCCGACGCCCATTGCCTGAGCCTCTCTGACTATCCATGGCTCGGGAAAAGGTGTTTCAAAGCCACGACGATATGCAGCTAAATTGACGTCCAATATTGAGCGATTTTCGCGAGCTGCTTCCAATGCTCTACAGACAGATTTCCTTATGATTGGTTCATCAAGTGAACCAAGAAGGTGTCCATGCCGACGAATCACATCAAAGTGACCAATGACCTCAGGTTTCAGTGCATTCGTCATCTCAGTGACACAATCAAAATAGTGGCAGGCCATTCCTCTATACCCACCGCAACGCTCCAAAGCTCTGTTAAAAGGTCGGATATCAGAGGATAGTATAAGTTCTTCATGTACCCAGTGAACTGAGGCAACGATGTAATCAAATTCATAGCGTTCTCGTAAACCCTGCATCACTTCAACATAGCTGTCTCGAGGAACCATTTCTGCCTCAAAACCGCAGAGGATTTCAATCTGGTCGGAGTATTCCTGAGCTAGAGCTTTTACTGTTTTACTGTAGTCATGAAAGAGTTCTTTGAGTTTGCCAACATCCCATCCAGCTGCTTTTTCCTTGGGAAACAGGTATTTTTCGCTCAATCTAGGAGCGTGCTCCGTCACACCATAGATGGAGAAACCTTCTTCTATGGCTCTTTCCACCATCCTGCGCAAGGGTGCACGTCCGTGATCGCAGAATTCGCTGCTGTGGCCGCCATGGAGAGAAACTCGCCAGGGCTCTCGTTTTTTTATTGTCTGCTTTGTCATCCTCAAGAGGATACAACAAGCGAGGACATATTTCTTGGTCAACTTGGCCCAATAGTTGCCATTATTTAGTGTGTCAGGGGGGAGGAATGGCTCATAAAACGATACGTGAAGGATACCGGAATCTCGTTGAACGATTGAATAGGTTTCCTCAAGGTGTCGTCCCTAGCAAACGCCTCTACGATATTCTCGAACTTCTGTTCACGCAACGAGAAGCCGAGTTGGTTGCCCTGCTTCCTTTGCGGCCATTTAGAGCTAAAAGAGCAGCGGCCGCTTGGCACATGCCTTTGAAAGAGGCAAAAACTATACTCGATTCACTTGCTTCTCGAGCAATCCTAGTTGACTTTGATCAAGATGGTGAAATGATCTACACCCTTCCTCCTCCTATGGCAGGTTTTTTTGAATTTTCCATGATGCGAACACGAGGCGACATCGATCAAAAGCTTCTGGCAAATCTCTACTACGAATATATGAATGTAGAAGAGGATTTCATCAAAACGCTCTTTACCAATGGTGAAACTCAGCTAGGCAGAGTTTTTGTGCACGAACCGGTTTTAACCAACGAGCAAGCCTTGCATGTGCTGGACTATGAAAGGGCCAGCCAAGTCATCGAAAATGCAAAAACAGTAGCTGTGGGAATGTGTTACTGCCGACACAAAATGAGCCATTTAGGGCGAGCTTGCTCTGCACCAATGAATATCTGTATGACTTTCGGGGCCACTGGAGCTTCCCTCATTCGCCACGGATACGCCAAAGAAATTGAATCAAAAGAAGGAATGGAAATGCTTCAGGAAGCCTACGAGGCAAATTTGGTGCAGTTTGGTGAGAACGTGCAGAATGGAGTTCATTTTATATGTCATTGCTGCCAATGTTGCTGTGAAGCAATGATTGCAGCAAGAAGATTTGGTTTTCTCAATCCTATACATACGACCAATTTTTTACCAACTGTGACACCTGCTTGTTCTGGTTGTGGTCACTGCCTGAAAGTGTGCCCTGTAGAGGCACTTACATTTGAAGAGGACACTCTTCAAGTAGATGAAAACAGGTGCCTGGGTTGTGGAGTATGTGCACGAGCTTGCCCCATTGGAGCAATAGAACTATGTGAACGGGCCCATAGGGTCTTAACGCCAATCAATACGACCCATCGGGTGGTTTCAATGGCCATTGAAAGGGGAACGTTACAGCAGCTGTTGTTTGACGACCAAGTACAGATGAGTCATCGAGCTTTGGCTGCAATTTTTGGTGTCATACTCAAGCTTCCACCAGTTAAACAGGCACTGGCATCTGAGCAAATAAAATCCCGTTATTTGGGCAAACTAATAGAGTGCTTGGAGTATTAGTTCACTTGTGACCAGAGACGAGAGAATCTTGTCTCATTGTCATCCACAATCTCGCTCAACGGATAATCAAAATCATCGTCGAACCAGCCCAGCAAGTCCATGAGGTACTTTCTATAAGAGCGATGTCTTTCCACTGGTGAACCATTCTGAATGTAAAAAATGGATGAACCCAAGTCCAGAAAGGGAAACAGCTCTGGATCATCATATTTTGCCAATGCCTGCCAGTATATGTCGCTAGCTTCACCAACTAAACAATAATCAGGTTTTATGCCTGCTTTTGCAGCCTTCTCAGCCATATGGTCTTTACCCAACACATGGAAAGCACCGTAAACTACCAAAAAGCGTGCCTCTGGCTCTTTGGCCTGAAAGGCGCACATCTTGGCTACAACTTGGTCATCTCTAACAGCTAGTGACTTGTGAGCAATGAAACTGTCTGCGAAAAGGACAGGCACATTCAATTCACGTGCCCTCTCGAGGATTGCTCTGTATCCTTCCCAAGGAAATGCCCATAGTTCGACATAACGAACTCGTTTTTTGAGCTCTTCCACGTCAAACTCACCTCTAAGGTAAGCATCCACTTCAGACTGAAAAGTGGCATCTATCCACTCGAGTACGAGAGTTAGTGGTTTCTGCCCTTTGGCCATGGCTTCGAGTACCCAAAGGGTGTTCTGTTGAGCCTTCAAAACAGTATGTTCGTCTGTGAGAAAGACACAGTCAGCTTTGGCAAGTTTTTGAGCCATCTGCTCCTTGCTGACTGCAGTTCCTGTACGTCCTTCTAGAACAGCTCTGTATTCACTTTCATACCTATCGAGTGCTTCATTGGCATGGAGGTTTTCTTCAAGTTCATCAATGTGTTCTAGCACCAAATTATCAACACTGACCATCCACCCTTGCTTTTGGTCTGAAAGTGGCACCGCAAAGGTAGTACAAACCAGAAATGCAGTGAAAAATAAAGAGGCAAAAAATGACTTGGGGACTACCCTCATATCTCCATCCTCGACTCTACGCTTCGCACAAATCTCTTTTGTGTATTTGTAGCGATTATAAGTAATGTTGGAAAAACGGCAAGCCCTTAAGTAGTGAAGATAGGATGAAGAACAGCTTCAATTGGAGTTTTCTGACGAAGCTGTTAACAGTGGTAACAACTGTCCCAGTAGCTCCAGATGCTCAAAACTATCCAAACCGTCATAAAAATCGATTGGCTGACTTACTGAAAAGTCCATGTTCCCAAACATTGTGATTTCGACAACCAAGTTTGGGTACGGTCTCTCGACTTCCTCGGGCAAAGTCCCGTGATGACTCGGAAACCAGCCTATGTCTTTCAAATCAAAATGCAGTTCATTGAGTAGAGCCTCATTAATCGACTTTTCCAGCTCTCCAGTTATGAGTTCTTCTATTTTCGGTAGTACATCAGTGTTTAACTCATTTATTCTGTTGTTGATCACATTCTCGTTGATAGTGTCACAGGACCAAGAGAACATCTCGACCAATCTATCAGCAGTACAATCCTCGGAACTTTCTATCTCTATGTCATCGCTAAACAGCACTTTACTGCCTTGATAGAAAGTTGCCTTGAAAGCGTCTTCAGAGCTCTCCAACTCTACAGAAAGCTCTCCGAAACAAGGCTCCGCTACAATTCCTGGCAAAGCAAAAATTTCGTCGCAAGCCTCTGCCAAAGTCTTGTTCAAAACCTTTTCGGCTTCGCTCATCGACACTTTGGAGCCCATTCCCCCACCTCAATCATCAGTCCACAGAGACGAGAACAGTACCTGAGGGTTCACCCTCAACCACTCCGTGTACATTGCGAATAGTGAAAGGAAGCGCTTTGTCCTTCTTGTCATCCATGGGCAAAGAAGGCATTGGCATATCGAGTGCAGGCCCCCAAAAACCGTCGAGCCATAATGCGCAGTGTTGTGCTTTCTCTGGACGATGTTGCCTCAAGTGATCAGACAAAGGAATTCCCATTGTCGTATCATCCAACTTGACGAATATGCTGTCCTCAGCCAGCTCTGCCAAAGACTCCGCAATAAAGGCGTCTTTCCTAAACAAACCTGACTCATCAGTGAACCTAACAACGATTGGCAAACGAATGAGTTTCTTTTTGGGCAACTTTTCTAACCATGACAAAAGCTCTTTAGTCGGTTTCAGAGCTGGACCAGTTACAAACTTGACTTCCTTTCGTGGCTGCATTGTTCTTTTCAATGATCGAGCTCCCTTCTCTTTAGGATCACTTTTCTGTTCAGGGGCTTCTTCTTTGCAGGCAAAGGTCGTAAAACACAATATCAACAACAAAATAGTTTTGTAATGACGCAAGATGAGCTCCCTTTCATTGTGCACCAGGATAATCAATCGCGACTGTTTTTTGCATTGTAGACATTTGCCCCAAGGCTTCTTTCAACAT
>CAZXTJ010000192.1:0-12635 GCA_964643655.1 uncultured bacterium | reverse complement strand
AACGCATACCGTACAACCGAGTGTATGGTACGCCCAATTCAGATGGTGTTTATCACTTTGCAGTGACTGCTGTCGACAATGCTTTGAACGAGTCAAAACCATCGAGTTCGAGAAGGTTGGACTACAGAGCATTAGCACCCATCGCTAGCTTCGAGATCAAGCCAGACATTTGGTTGACAGACAAAATTTACGAAGTAACACTCAGTACCACCGAAGCTCTAGCTGCACCTCCTGAAGTGCAAATCAATTCAGAGAGTGGCAAACGTTATCCTCTTACTTTCATTGGCAAAGGTAAAGAGTGGCAAGCGCGTCTAAAAGTAACTGATGCAATGCCAGAAGGTTCTTATGGATTTATCTATCGGGGCAAGGATTTGCAAGGAAACATCGGTTCCGAAATTGCAAAAGGTCCTTTGTTTCACATTGATAGAACAGCTCCTTTGCAACCTGGTGAACTAAAGGCCCAATTGAGCACCGAAGTGGATGGTGCAGTTGTATTGAAGTGGCGAAGTCCCAAACTGAAGGACAAAGCTACTGAAGTACCCTATTTTTACAAGGTTTACCGTTCAACGGAAATGTTGAGCACAGTCGAAGGACTAGAACCTATTGGGGAAGTAAAGGTTGAATACCGAAATCAAGACCACTACGAGTTGGCTGATCTTCCCCCCAGAGATGGTCGTTGGTATTACGCTGTTACCAGTTTAGATTTGGCCAAAAATGCAAGCCCAGCTCTTTGGCAAGGTCCATTAGTCAGTGTGACAGGGCAACCACGGGCAATGATTAAACTGTTCACAGAAGCAGCTGGTGACAAACCTGTCGACCGAGTTGGCAAAGGAGTAGTTAAGGTAATACTTGAAACTACATCTCCGCTACAAAAAGCCCCCTTGTTGAGTTACAGATTCGTTGAAGGTGAAGATCTGACTAAAGAGGGACAGATAAAACTGAGCGGCCGAGGTGACAGGTGGCAAGGTACTCTCGGAATAGACCACTACAAGTATGAGCAAGATGTAACATTCACATACAGGGGTGTGTCAAAGGATGGTGTGACCTGCACACATATAGCCGATGGGGCAACTTTCATAGTTGATACGACGGGGCCTGTGGCCGAACTGATCATTCCTTACATATCCAGATATCGCGTCAATATGAAGACGAACAAACTTGAGACTCCTCCTGTCAAAGAAGGGTATCTACCTATTGAGCTCACTTCGCACAAAGCCCTTTCCGCTGCGCCAACACTCTTCTATGAGATAGGTGAAGTTCAGCGTAATGTTGCAATGAAAGGCTTTGGTAAAAAGTGGCGTGGTTTCTTGGATACCCGTAATGGACATCCTGAGGGAGATGCGAAGTTTGTCTACAAAGGCATAGATCGCCAAGGCAACGTCAGTACAAAAATCGCTCCAATCAGGAAGTGGTATAGAACAGACGATGCTTTCCCAAAACCTCGTGTTCTCGAAAGTTTCTGTACAGTGGGAGAAAGATTTAAAGTAGATACGACTGCTCCTTTCCCACCAATGAATGTTGAGCTAGAAGTCCGAAAACTTGGTGTGGCTGTTCTAAAATGGGAAGAACCAGAGGGGAATCCAGCGCGATACCGTCTTTATCGTTCCTTGACTCCTATCGGATCAGTTGAAGGCATGCGGCCTGTAAAAGAGCGCATTTTTGCCAAGATCATCGTCGATGCTCCACCATGTGACGGCAACTGGTTCTATGTAGTGACCGCTGTCGATATTGGTGGAAATGAGAGCGCTCCGTCGAAATGTGTGAACATGTTCGTCGATTCAATCAAACCTGAATTGAAGATAAAACCCGTTCCCGAAGGTGATGGCTTCTTCATTGTCTTAGATGATGAAGAAGTACCACCAGAGCTTTCGCTGACTCTCAAATTTCCTGGCAAGGAAGTTCAGAAAGTGGAGATGGGGGGAACTTCAGGCAAACTGAAAATCATTCCCAACTATCGTCACACGGGTAAACCTGCTGTTTTCCTTCCTCAGCGAGTTGAAGCTTTTAGTGGTGTTGTTAAGGTTGTTGTCCATAGCCCGGATCCTGAAGGAAACATAGTGGAATCAACTACTTCCTTTGAAGGGCAAACAGTAACTGCCGACACAGGAGGAACAGTACAGAGCCTCGATGAGAGTGTGACCTTAGAGATTCCTCCTGGACTGGAACCTGTAGTTCCTGAAGGACCAAACAAAATGAGGCGTATTGATGGTTACGACAAACTTTTCTTCATAACTTACGCCAACATTCCTGAGAAGAAAAGCAAACGCACGACAGGTGTTACACCAAGTCGTAATGATTTGGATCCTTTGCCACCAGGTCTCGAAGTTGTATCCAAGCCATATACGGTCAATATCAACGTGCCTCCTTCAGAGCCACTGATGTTGAAACCAAAAGCTACTCAGGCCAATCTAGGTGGATTGAAAAAACTGGTGGCCAAGCTGAGGATGAAGATTCCCTCTGTTGGTTCAGAGGTCATAGAAGATCCAGACTATCTAAAATCACGACTAAAAGTGATGAAGTGGATTCCAGCTACGAAAGAGAAACGCGGTGGCTGGGAGAGAGTCCCTGATGAAGCTGTTGTTCTTGATCCTGAAAACAAGGAGCTCGTCGTTCCAGCTGATTCTGTGACTACTTATGTAATAGTCTCGGAGCAAACACCACCATCAATTCGAGACCTTCAGCCAGCTGATGGAGCTGCTGTGACGGAGATGAGACCGGTCATTTCTGCACTAATCGTAGACAAAGGTACCGGAGTGGCTCTTGGAGCAGAAAACAGGGTAATCTTGCGTCTTGATGGAGAGACAATCCAACTCAATCAAGATAATCTGTCTCAAGGAGATCCAACGGAAGTCAAAGTTACTTGGCAGCCTCCCAAGGAACTTACGCCAGGAGCACATATCGTAACACTCGAGGCCGAAGACATCGTTGGCAACAGAAGAGTAGCAAAGTGGCGATTTAGTGTGGATAATCGTCCACCCATCATCGAAAGCATGAGAGCAGGACGGGACGGTTTAGTAGTTCTTTCTGCCTTGGATCCAGGTGGAAGTTTGGTAAAAGAAAAGATCAGAATTACAGTGGCTGGCCGTCCAATCAAAACACGATATGTATCGACACTCAATCACATTGTCGCCCAACTGGACAAACTGAAAGATGGGGTGCACGAGGTCTTTGCTCGTGTAGTTGATGGTGGCGGTAAGATTGCAGACAAAAAGATTTCTTACTTGTATGACAAGTCGCCGCCTACGATTTCACCTCTATTCCCTAAAGATAAAGGGCTTCTCCTCAATGGTCGGGAAAGACCAATCACCATATCCTTGGCGGACGAGAGTGGAATTGATTTGGCATCTCTTCGTGTTTATGTAGATGACAAGAGGATTGGCAAGTCAGGTGACAAAAACGTGAAAGACGGTTTTGTCTATGACGCTTCTTCAGGAAAACTAAAGTGTCCCATTAGTTGGCAATTGACCAAAGGTATTCACTTTTGTCATGTGTCCGTTGCAGACAAGAGCGGGAACCTAGCCAGTCTCGAGTATTCCTTCTTTGCTGCCAAAGAGACAAACAAAGTTGAATGTTTGCAGGCCTTTGGCTCCTTGAATGAGGGGCACATTGTAGTGAAGGCGGACAAACCTGAGCAGATTACCAAAGTGAGCGGTCGGCAAGAAGATGATCCATTGCCAGCCACTTATGATGCGCTGACTGGTACCATTCTGTTGGAAACTGATAGAAGTGCTCCAATTCATCTCTTCCTTTCCGATAAGGCAGATGGTGAGTTGAAAGCGACAATCAATCCAATCGACGGAACAACAAAACTGTCCTATAACGAAAAAGCAGCAGACGATAGTTTCCTCAGTAATTACAAAGCGCAACTATTCTGGGCACTAAATGGATTATTATTACTCTTGTTGGGTGGATTGTTCTACTACCACCGCCGTCGAGTGTTATCATCAGCATAATATATGGATGACGAAATCAAGTGGGATGTTCCCCAGTCGTTGACCAGAAGATACAAGGTTCTCAAAAGGCTGGGAGTAGGGGGCATGTCCACGGTGTGGCAGGCTCGTTGTCTGACCACCAACGAAACCGTGGCAATCAAAATCATGGCCCCTCAATTGGCCATTGAAGATGAATTCCGTCAACGTTTCGATTTAGAAGCCAAACTTTGCCAGCAAGAAATTCATCCCGCTCTAGTGAATATCTATGAAGCAGGCACAACCGAAGATTGCCCCTATATTGTCATGGAATGCCTCGAAGGAAAATCTCTCTATGAGTCTTTATGCCAAGGTGAAGTGTCTGTTGAGCTTGCACTGAGAGTGGGCAAAACATTGGCGACCTGTTTGGCTGCACTTCATGACAAAGGAATAGTTCATCGCGATATAAAACCTGCAAACGTTTTTATTGAGGCCCGAGGTGATATTCGTTTGCTCGACATGGGAATTGCCAGGCTAGTTGATGAAGAAGGGCCAACCAAAACAGGAATGATTCTGGGATCTTTATGGTATTTGGCTCCAGAATCTGTCCGCTGTGCAAAAACAACGTCGGCTGTTGATGTTTATGCCTTGGGCGTAACACTTGCCGAAGCTTTTGCTAACAAACCACTCTTTGACAGATGGCAAGAACGACAAGTTCAGTTTCTTGGCGAAAGAGCTAAGGGCAGGTTGGGTTTTCAAATTAGTGATACTGTTCCCAGGGAATACCAACCGATCATTGCTCAACTGACACATAACTTGCCTGAGGAAAGACCAAAGACCAAACAAGAACTTGCTAACCTATGGGTAGAAAAACGCGTAGTAACCAAGAATCCTCCCAAGAGAAGACAAAATCCTGTAGCAGCGATGTTTGTCCTCATGTTGATTGTTGTTTGTGGCATAATCCTTCATCATCGGTACAGTTACGCTCCAAAAGTGGCCTTAGAGTCCAGCGGTAACTCTTCAGATACAATTGTGAGTTACAGAGCTCAGCTAAAGAGCTATTGTAAAAATCCCAAGAGTAAACAACTGCTTGCATTGCTTCGCCAGCAGAGGCAACTCGATAAGAAAAGTTGTATCAGGAGTATTCTGGAAATTCACAAGAAATACGCAGGGAGATTTTCATTTGATGACGGCACCATTGAAGGATTGGAAAGGCACAAAAACAGACTCTTGGGTTTGTTCGAGTTGACGATTTTTCTTAATCTGGAAAAGGTCATTGAGACCAATGATCTAATCTGGCAACAAATTTACAAAGTCAATATTAATAGTTGCCATTGTCTTCGAGATTATGAGAGTCGTCTTTCTGATGTTGATATTGACCTAGGTAGTGACAAGATCAACTTCACAAAAGTTACTGAATTGGCTTTGCTCAAGGAGGGAGAGCGAAGCAGGCAGCTTGCAGCGGGTATTAACGAGTTGATAGAGCGTCAAAGAGGGAAATGTCACAGAGTATTCATTCTGGTAGCTTCAAGAGCAAATACTCAAGCTGGTAAAACTTCAAAGGCAACAGTGCTGCTGAATTCCATAGACAACATCACCAAGCAAGATCGCTTCTGGTATGCAGCTTCTTTATGTGAGCGGAGCGAGGTAAACAGAATGAGACAGTCATACAACAGCCTCAGAAGAATCTCTGAAAAAGCTTTTCAAACAGAGATTGCTTGGAAGTTGAGAGGGATGGAGTATGACTATGTGAGGAATATGCTCTACTCCATTCACACAAACAGGCTTCGAGTGGGGCTCGAGCTATACAGGCGAAATGAGTGGACCAAAAGAGCTTTCCTTGAAGAGTGTAAGATAGTCAGAGATGCTCATCATGAGCGAGACAGACAGCAAATTGAGAATTGGCTCGCCGATCAGCGTGGTTTTGAAGGTTACAAACTCGAAAATTGACCGTGACCAAGTCATTTTGAAAGAATCAAACTCTGGTGAATGCATTGATTGAGCCGATGGTACAATTGTGTAAGGCAGAAAGGTGTTAATAGATATGATACGCAATCAAGTCGTTCTACTATGTCTAATGCAGTTGGTCATACTCTCTTCTTCCTTATGGGCTGCAAATGAAGAGTTTTTCGTTCCTCAGTGGCAAAAGGGCGACCGATGGCTCGTGAAGGTGCAGCGCAAAGCTGTTGGTGGAACCACTGAAAAAACACCACGGCCTTCCTTGTGGATATTTAAAGTTGTAAACACTCGCGATGAGCACGTGCGTGGTAAAGATTTTCGTTTTTTCCACATTATGGTGAGAAGCTGGAAAACGCCTCCTACTGAAGAAGCTGGTTTGTTGTTTCTCGGTAGACTGAATGGAAGCCGAACACGTGTAGTCTCCCTCAATCTCGTTCGTGCAGCTTATCGAGAAGGGAAAGGCAAAGCCATAGAGCGCGTTTACAACAAACAGGGACCAAGCCCATTCCCCGTCATCAATGACATTTCACCGATTCCTTTTTCTTTTCCCTTGTTTAATGAGGGCAAGATTGTGGGCAGAGTGGGTGGTAAAAAGAACATCATCGATATGGGAGCCATGTTCCCTGTCACAGAGAAAGTGGGTACCTTGGCTTTCGCGCGTGACGTCATTCAAAAGGTGTTTTTTCCTTTGCCAAAAGCCTTCATGGGAATTGAACCATTGGTGGGTAATAGACATCTCAAAGCAGCATGTTTAGTGACTATTAGCAGGCCTGATGATAATGCTCGAGTAGATCAGGTTTGGCATAAGAGATATCCCTGGTTCATTTTTAGCGAGAACGCTCATACTCGTTCCTGGTTGGCGAAAGTAAGGCGAAACAAAGGCAAAAAGAGTCATTCTTCAAGAAGAGGCGGAGGTTCCTGACCGTCCACTGCTTTACGCTCTTCAGCAGCCAAACGAATCTCTTCTTCAGTCGGCGGTAATTGATTCTCAATCAAACGTACGGTTGTGTCTGCAAAGTCAGCTACCTTTTCAGCTAACTGCTCTAGATTGGCCATCTGAGGCATGGTTTGATAACGTTTGTTTGCAGGCCTAGTCCACTGTATCAGTTGTCGAGAGCCGTCTTGCAAAGCAGCATATACCTCTTCTGTGGCACCAAACTGCAGATCCATATACCTGTGTAGATGGACTTCAACAATATCGCTAGCTTTCAACCAATCTCGTTCAGCCTCAAAAATCCGCCTACCTTGTACTACAAGTTGGCGATTGACAGTGCCTTTGTCATTATCGAATGTGAGCTGATAATGACCTTGTTTGTAGAAGATCGATGAAAGCAGGGCAAAAATGTAGGCTGGTATGCCAACGACCATGGGGAGTGGGGTGGCAAAAAAAGTTGTTACTCCAATAGAAGCCAACAAAACAAAGATTGCTGAAGTCAGTAAAATGGCAAAAGTAACGTTGGACGTTGGTTGCAGCGAAGTGAATGTGCCTTCACCAGCATTAGACAGGGCAGGTGAAGGTGCCTTGAAAGTGCGGCAAGCACAGCCATAAACGGAACATCCACGATTGTAACGCCAGCATTCTCTGTGATGGGGAGTCGAACATTTTTGACAAAGTACAACAGGAGCCGTCGCTAGCGGCTCACCACAGACCTGACAACTCTCAGGCTCTGCAACTTCATCCTTGGTATTTTTACAACAGTCACTCACTAACTACATCATACAGGTCAGGACTCAATGGATGCATTCATTGCAAATCCAGCGAAACTATCGGCATTGTTCAAAGCCTGCACTTAAGTCGATAGAGAGTAAACTATTCTCTTATTGAAGCTTCAACAGCTCGAGAGCTTTATCGTCATTGAGTTTTTCATTCTGGTCTCTGACGAAATTTGCCTTGGCGTTGATTGGAATCCAGCAGAAATCTGGGTGGTCTTCAGTACTATCAACCTGTTGATTGCTAACAGTACCTTTGGACCATTCTCCTCTATAAACTCGATGAGTTTTCTTGTCCACGTATAAACGGGCCAAATATTTCTTCCACTGATTTGGAGGAACTGCAAGCTGGTATTGTTTGGGATCTTTGTGGTGCCACAAATTGCCGTAGGGAACATAATCAACGTGAAGTCCCAAGACATAATAACCAGCCGAGACCTCATCATTGGGAGTGTCGACAAACTTGTGTGTGTAACGGAAGGCTCTAACAGGTTTATTCCAAACCTGAGCGCCTTTGTGGACATCACAGACGATACCCTCTTTTTTCTCGTTCACATGGTGCATCAAAAGAGAAAAGAAGTGGTTGGGATAGATGTCGCTCATATATTTGTCAGCCAACTGACTGTTGCTGATGTTGCCATCATAACGATTCCCTTGGACGTCACGGATGTTTAGAGATGTGTAGAAGGCATCTGGACGGTTCATGATGTTTGTATCACAATCGTTCCAGAGTTCTGTAGCTACTCCAAAATAGTGGGCTGGTTGGAGGAACAGTGTTGTGGCATTCGTTTCGATGATTTCATAATCATCTCTACTGATTTTAATCGTCGGTTCACCATTGGCTGTCATTGCATCAACAGCTCGTTTGCACTTGAGACGTACAACTTTGATCTTTTTCCCACCAAAAGTTTTCCTAATTGGGAATTCTTGGGGAAGAGGTGTTTTGACTGATGCTGCTGACCAGCCATTGCAGTGACCCCACCAGCCATGATGAAGGCTGCCAGGTTTAACTTTGTATTTGAGGCAATACCAGTTGATTGTTTTTGAAATATCAGCCTGCAAGCGGCCACCCTCTGTGTGTGTTGGAATGGTGCGGAAGACACGGATATATTCTGGATTGTCAGCCTTTTTATGTCTGCGAGCAAGCTGTGGATTGGCTTGGATTTGCCGCCAAGTAACCTTCTGAGTGCGCGCAACTCTATTGCCACGTCCATCGTCGACCATAACAGGATTACCCTGCTCGTCGATCATTATGATTTCGTACTGCACATCGAGGCCTTGAATACCCATCCCAGCCACTTTGCTGGCTGCCTCAAAGGGAACACGAAACTCTTCAATGAGGACGTTGGGGAAATATTTCACTTCATCGCCACGAATTTTGGCTTGGACAGGGTAACGCTGTCCGCCAACGGTCGTTGAATAGGTAACTATCTCAGGATCGCCTGAATGTCGTTGTGTGTGTGAGCGACCATCTTGCATACGGAACTGGAAAGGTTGGCTACCGAGTTTATGAAGCTCTTCGTTGACTATCCAGAAGTGGGATACTTTGTTGCTAGAATCATCTACACGCCTCTGCGACCAAACTCTCGTGTTGTGCTTGTATGGATGAGCCTCAAAAGCTGCGGCACAAGGTAAAACACCGTGTTTGTTATAGACATAGGTGTCATAAAGCTCGAGTGGGCTCAATTTGTGAATTTCGTTTTGCCTGTCAGCCTGAGTCTTCAATTGTCTTTCATCGAGTGCTGCCAACCTAATGAAGGCGAGGCCACAATCGCTCATTGGCCAATAAGTGTACGACCAAGGTGAACCCTCAATGGCGACGTTTGGTGGTGAATTGTATGTGCCACGATGAATGGCTTGGACACGGTTAGATTCAGAGGAATCACGCCATTCACGCCAATAGTAGGGATCTTGGTGGCCAATCACTGTTTCGTTGGTAATGTTACGTAGGGGACCGTTTGTGGTCTGATCGAGCAGGTCGACATTACTTTCGTTGGGATTTGTGCCGCCTGGGCCAGTGTCGACATTGTTGTTGTTATTACCATTATCTACGTCGTCCGTATCACCAGTGTTCGAGTTGTTGTTCTCGAGGTTATCGAGATAACTGTCAATGGAGATGGAGTTCAGGTAGGCATCAAAACTCTGGAAACCAGAGCTGGCATCATTCATATAGTCCAGCGCAGTTCCACCACCGCCACCATCAAGATAATTAGAACTAAAAAGGTCTCCTTGGCCCAAAAGAGTCAGGGGAAGTAAGAGAGTAAACGACACAAAAAACAGAGTCATTCGCATGCGAAAGTCCTCCAGTCTAAGTTATTCCATGCATGACGAACCGTCAGGGAACGCCCTGCTCAATACGTACTACTATATTAGCGATCGATTTGTTTCCATTTTTTTTGCCAATCTGCCAAGAAAGGCTTCAAAATGTTTGAACACCTCGTGGAAAAGGCTCGTAGTTACAGGCGTTTTAAGGAAAATCAACCAATTGATGAACAAATATTGAAAGAATTGGTCGATTTAGCCCGCTTGATCCCTTCTGCACGTAATGTTCAGCCACTACGTCATTTTTTGTTTCCCTGTTTGGCCCGGGCCAGCAGAGAGTGAATTTCCCAAAGCGAGCTCTGGCTGATTTAATCATTCCATTAGCTGACTGAATGAAGGTAAAGAGCTCTTGTCATAAAACTGCTCTGGCCCTAGCTCCGGATAGTTTTCCTTTTTCGAATGGTAGAGGAAAAATCTGATGTGAGTGCACAAGTCGCATGGTGACGAATAATGTGTCAGTGGATAGAAACCTTCACCCATTGCTAAATCCAAGGCCTCGCTCAGTCCTCCATTACTGAGGAGCTGCAAAAGAGGATATTTTTCCAGATTTATCACTCCTGGTACCTCTTCGAGCGGAAGAGTCAATCCTCCGCAAAAACCAGGTACATAGGCGCCTTCACAATCTACGTGAAAGTGGGAAGTGTCGCGCAGCCTTTGTTGGCAAGGAGCTTTTTGGACGAGTTGTTGCCGAGATTTGTCCACACCTTGACTGGCCAAAAATCTGCCTGCTCTGCCTCCTGGAACGAGAGAATATCGAGCAGCTAAGGAGACTCCGTAGGAGTTTCCCTTTTCCTCTAACAACCTATCCAAGTCGATTGTCTTTTCAGGTGGAAATGAGGCTAAATCAGAGAGAAAATGTGACATCCAGACGAAAGCTCCACCACTGAGTTCTTCTTGGGCAATCTCTATGAGTTTCAAAGTTTTAGCCAAAGGAATGTGCTCAGCGTGAAATGGAGAGAGACTAACCAATATGCAGTTGAGACCTGCCTCTCTGAGCCTCCTCAGTTTGTTGACTGTGCTTTTTTCGTCAGTTACCCAGCTAGCATTAGTTTCCACGTAATCAAGAGCAAGACTTCTCTTTCCCATTCCTTCCACTGCTTGTAGCAGCACATCGAAAGCTAAGAAAGGTTCGCCACCACCAATGTGATAGCGGGCCCGAGGGGCTTTGTCGACGAGCATGTCCAAAACACTATGAAGTTCCTTCAACGAAGCTGGTGCTCCATCTTTTCGATGTGGACCACATGCGTATAGACAATGTCTACAAGAGGCTGAGCAGCGGTAGTCAAGGACTAGGCCACCACCTGATAGAGAAGGGATTATCAGCTCACTGGTCATCTTGTGCTACCATCATTTCGAAGCCAAAATTAGGTTACTTTGATTACGTAACATGCTTTAGAGGAGTCTTTACACAATGAAACTCAATGGCTCAGTAAAAACTTTCCTTTCCCTGGCCATTGCCTGTTTTTTCCTTGGCTGCGCCAAAGAGCCTGAACCCACATTAATACGTGCTGCCATTGAAGGTAATATCAAACTGGCGCGAAAGCTCGTTTCAGATGGTGCAAAGGTCAACGAGAGTGGGGCGAAAGGTCTAACACCACTTACATTTGCCATCAATAAAGGGCATAGCAAAATGGTGGATTTTCTAATTTCTGCAGGCGCTTCGGTGAAGGTGACCAATGTAGATGGGATCACTCCTCTTCACTGGGCAGTCATTGCCGGAAAAGAAGACATTGTAAAGACTCTCGTCAAACATGGCGCTTTGGTCAACGCACGTGACAAACACGGAAATACGCCATTTCACACAGCTATCTTGGCTCGTCAAATCAAGTTAGTGGGTTTGTTGGGAAAAATGGGAGCAAGCGCAACCCAGGCCAATAATGCTGGCATCAAGCCAGTACATCTCGCGGCTCGCATAGGTAGTCTCGATTTGCTGAAGTTCTTTCTCGAAACAGTTGCAACTACAGAAGAGCGGGCCAAAGATGGAAGGCGACTTCTACACTTTGCAGCACAGGCTGGCCATATCAAACTCGTAGAATATTTGATAGATGAAAAAGTAGATCTCAATGCAAAAGCTGCTGACGGTTCTACACCCTTGCATCTTGCTGCTGCCAAGGGCCACACCACAGTCGTGCGCAGGCTTTTAGATAAAGGAGCCAATCCAAATGCCAAGGCTGGGAAAAATATCACTCCACTACATCTTGCTGCCCAGAGTGGTCATTATGGTTGCGTGGAAAAACTCATGGCTTTCAAGGCTGATCCCAACGCCGTTGGACCTGGCGGTGTAAGGCCATTACACTTGGCCATTCAGTCGCAAAACCTATCAGTCGTCCAGTTGATGATTGCTAGGGGAGCTGATTTTACAAGGCCTACAGACACAGGACGAACACCACTACATGTGGCGGCAGTCGTTGGTCATGCGCACATTGTGCGAGTTTTGCTCGTAAGTGGTGCCAAGGATGATCCCATTGATCAGGACAACAAAACTCCCCGCCAGTTAGCTGAAGAGCATGGAAACAAAGCCGTTTTGGACATGTTCAAGCAGATAGACGCCACCAAAAAAGCCAAACAAAAGAAATCTGGTAGCTAAGCTTCTCCTTCAGCTGCAATGGTCAGCAACTGATAAGTCACATAGATGGCAATGAGAATCCAGATAACTCCCCATACTGTTGGAGGCAAGGGGATTATCTCGGACATCTTATATGCATCAGAACCTGGAACAGTCCGACTGATGAGGTC
>CAZXTJ010000191.1:0-12690 GCA_964643655.1 uncultured bacterium | reverse complement strand
CCCGTAATTCGTCTCAACGGCAGAGCACAAGATTCCAACTTTGGTGATCGCTGGTTACAGCTCGGACAAATAGGTGAGACACTTCGTGACATCAACGCTGACACTGCAGGTATTGCTGGTGTAGGAGTGCAAGTACCCATTTACCTTGGTGGACTCTTACCAGCAACGGAACGTGCTGCTCGAGCAGGTGAAAGGGGGGCTAGACTGCAGAAGAAAGCCGCAGTTCAGCAGGCAATCTACAACACCATTGAGGCCTTCCTTGATGTA
Source organism: uncultured bacterium (assembly GCA_964643655.1). Taxonomy (GTDB): domain Bacteria; phylum Muiribacteriota; class UBA6191; order CAZXTJ01; family CAZXTJ01; genus CAZXTJ01. The sequence goes on along the minus strand of CAZXTJ010000191.1, from coordinate 12,423 downwards.
CTCGTAGAAACAAATGCCGTCAAACTCGAGCATCGCCGTCTCGTACAAAAAAACCACGAAATTGCCACTGCCAGAGAAAAAGCAACAGAACGTTTTGCTCTTCAGCAGCAGGTTTTGGCTCTCGAGTTGGAGGCTAACGAGTTTCGTCAGGATAGGCTGGAACACAAGAACCTGCTCGTCATAGCTCGTTCAAAACTGTTGAACGAATTGGGACTACCAACATCGACTCCCATTGAAATAGATCCCCGTGTAGGTCTCGACGAATTACCCTATGACGTGGAAACTCTTGTGGAACGAGCTCGACGAAACAACTTGAACTTACAGCTCATGTTGGCCCAAGTGCAGGCCGCTAAAGAACAAGTTGGTATTGCGGCAGCTGATGAAAAAGCTCAACTCAGTTTTAACTACGACTATTATCACACCCATCCATTCGATAATCCTGATAACGATTTCGAAACTTGGGAAGTGAAAGTACAGGGAACCATCAAACTCTTTGATGGCGGCCAAGGACACCAAAAGCGAATAAAAGCTATCGAACAGCTACGACAGCTAGAAGTTCGTTTGACTGCTGCACGACAAGAAGTCGAATTGAGAACGAGAGAGGCTTTTGCGCGCTACGAAGAGGCAAGGAAACTCTTGTCCAGCCTTGACGACAACATCCGTTTGGCTAGAGAAATGTTGCGTTTCGTCGAAGAGCGCGTTGCCGCCAGGGTTCTACTCAAAGACGCTCTATTAAAAGCTCAAGTAGATTTGCTCGACGCACAACAGGCCAAGTTTTTCGTACAAGCAATGTTATTGAAAGCAAGAGCAGCCATCTTTCTCTTAGTTGGTGAGTTGACAGCTGGAAAAGTGGCTGGACCAGGTTTTAGTGCTGGTTAATATGGTGAGCTAGAGCTGCGCCGTTTAACAGTAGCAGGCTCGTAATGACGAGCAAGCCAACTATCAAAGCCGTTTTTTCATCTGCCTGTATGGCAAGATAACTCAAATCCACTTGCCCTCCATAGGCTGCTTGAAAAGCACTGTAAAGAGGGCAGAAATCAGGATAATAAACTGCTCTTCCATCTAAGGCAGGCTGGGCCAATACTGTTGGGCCAACCATTAATGCCAGAATTTGAAAAGCCAAACCCAAGACGAGAAATATACAAAGCTCAATTCTGCGCCTCTTCAAATCCAAAAAAGCTATGGGCATTAGAGCGAAAGGCAAAAAGGCGAGAAATGGCTCTGCCTCCCAAGCAGTCTTTCCTGGCAAATCTGAAAAGAGAACTACGACCATTACACCAAGAGCAATTACCCCCTTGAGTAGTCTACCCACTGGTTCATCTTCAGCAGAAAGAGCACGTAAACCTAAAAAGCTCAAGACGAGCAAAGGTGAATGGAGAAAGAGACTTCGACCTGGTGCAGCCACGAGAGACCAAAGGCGACAACCTATGGACCATATGGAAAAAGTCTCTCTCAGGGCAGCTCGATGTATCTGCGGTACAAAGAGAGTAAAGAGAAGAGCAAAGACCAATAAAGGACCAATGGCTGCAAGCATGACCCAATAACGTCGCAGTTTTTCCGGAAGTTGGCTGTAACCCAACAAAAAGGCAACAAACAAAGGCATCGTGAGCAAAATGAATGGTCGCATTATTGCACCGATTACATAAAGAACGACAAAGAGAGCTACAGTGCCGCTCTTCTTTTCGTGCCTCATATGTAATGCCACAAGAAATAGGGCGGCAATGAGAGCAGCTGTTGCACAGTCGAGAGGACGTAACCTCGTCAGGGGAAGTATGACCGTTGACGAAGCAATGGCCAGAGCCCAAAGGTGAGCTGTAGAAGCGGTTCTACCCAACAACTCAATTGAGAGAGCAATAAAAACCAAAGCCAAGGCCATAAAGATTGGACCGACTACAGCAGTGAGCTGGAAATAACCAGTCGTCACATTGTCATAAAATGCCACAGTCTTTGGCAAGGTCACACGCATTGTGGCAAGAAAAAGTAGGAGCAAAACGAGAAAGAGATGCCCCCACTGGGGGATACCATCTCGATAGAGCTCCCAGAGCCGTTTTAGTGACCATTTCCGCTTCAGGAAAGTATTTGCCATGAGATGGGCAGTATACCACAGCAACACTATATGGTACGCTTCCACAACTTACTGGAGGATGGTTTATGAAACCACTCATCGGACTAACGATGAACGCTGTCAAAGCCCATGAAAAACATCGCCCATCAACTTATGGCAGCTATTACCTCAACTTTGCCTATGCTGAGGCCATCCGTAAAGCTGGTGCGGTACCCGTCGCTTTGCCCTATGGTCCCATTGATGAGTTGGACACAGTTCTAAATAGAGTAGATGGACTTGTTGTTACAGGAGGGAAAGACATAGATCCCATCCTTTATGGACAAAGTCTTCATAATGAGACTGGTCCCGTCATCAGTGAAAAATCTCATTGGGAAAAAGAACTCGTTCTAAAAGCAGACGAATTAGACCTTCCATTGCTGGGTATATGCCTAGGTTTGCAAGTGGTCAACGTTAGTCGTGGTGGAACACTACATCAGCATGTTCCTGAATGTTCGCAAACAGTGGACCATCCACGCCCAATGGAGGAAAGACGCCAGGAAACTCACGAAGTTCTCCTGGAAAAAGCTTCTCTCTTGGCTGCCATCTGTGGTGATGAACCATTCATGGTAAATAGTCTTCACCATCAAGGTGTGGATGAACTTGGAAAGAACCTTACTGCCGTCGCTAGGGCCAAAGATGGTTTGGTAGAAGGAATAGAAGATAAAAAGCGAAGTTTTCTGCTGGCTGTCCAATGGCACCCAGAAGATCTTCATCGTTTGTCACGCCACCAAGCACTGTTCAACGCTCTCGTAGAGGCATGTCGTGGCAACTGATAACCATCGCAAGGGATTGGTTCTAGCCGCTGGAGCTGCCCTTGTCTTTTCTCCGGCTGCCGTCTTCGTTCGTTTGGCTGGCTCATTGACCGTTTGGGAGATTACTTGCCTTCGGTTACTGATTGCAGGAATGGCCATGGCTATTGCTGCACTGTTCACCAAAACTCCACTCTTGCCTGAAAAAAAAGAACGAGCTCAGTTGGCTCTTTTTGCCTTCGTTACGGCAGTACACTTCTCGACTTTCACAGCTGCCCTCGAGAGAACGTCAATTGCGCACAGCCTTGCTCTTACTTACACAGCTCCAGTTTTTGCAGCTTTGTTGGCTCGTTTTTTCATCAAGGAAGAGTTGGCTGGAAAACAGTGGCTGGGAATATTCCTCGTCGTTTTGTCCGTTGGCTGGCTCTGTTTTGGATATTCAACTAGCGACTCTGCGTTGGTTGGAGATGGTTTGGCTCTAGTATCAGGTCTTTCATTAGGCATTTACCACGTCATTGGACGCAGCGCTGGTCGGAGGATCCCGCTCTTTCGTTACGCCTTCTGGTTATATTTTGGCGCTGGCTTGTATCTTATCCCACTAGCTTGGCCTTTTGCCTCTGCTTACTCTTCAAAAGCCATCATTGCCCTTTTTCTGCAAGGAGCATTTTGCACGGGAGTAGGTCACACACTGACCAACGCTGCTCTGAGATATACTTCAGCCGCCTATGTAAGTCTCATAGTCACACAAGAGGTGACAGGCGGAATATTTGTTGGTGCCTTAGCTTTAGCTGAATACCCATCCAAAGAAACAATAGGCGCTTTGATTCCTCTGATTTTTGGTTTGGCCTTAGTTCTTGGACGTATCAAGCGTGACCAATGATGGTTACGCCAACTTTTCTCTCGCGCGTACAATTGTCATGGTTGATGACAATAACTTGCTGCCAAGTACCTAGCATTAAACGTCCCTGACGAATGGGTACGACAACTGATGGACCCAAAAGTGCTGCCTGCACATGACTGTGGCCGTTACCATCATGCCACGCTTCTTCGTGTGCATAATTCCTTTCGGGTGGAGCCAATTCAGTGATTGCACGCTTCAAATCTTGTACGACACCAGGTTCATATTCAATGGTCGTCAAAGAACCAGTTGAACCCAAGGAAGTAGCGTGAAGAGTACCTTGCCGCACTCCAGAAAGATCAACGACGGCTTCCAGACGAGCAGTTACATCGACAATGTCTGGACCTACGCCTGTGCTGACCATGATTTCATCTAGATGACAGATAATATCAGCCATGAGAAACTCACAAACCGAGCAAACCACGCAATGAGCGCATGGCTGCTACTTGAACACCTGCAGCATGGCGAGGAACGTTAAAGAAACGTTCTACTCGAGCAAATGTCTTGTCTAAATATTTCTGTTCAGGTTCTTGATGACCTGGCGCCCAAGCTTTGTAACCAGTCTCTTCATTGAAAATGACCTGTGCACGTTCGAGGCTATTGGAATAACTCTCTTTGTCTATAGTGAGTTCTCTTTCAACGGCATATAACTCGTGACGAATGTTTTCAGCCGAATAAACTTCGTCATATCCATAACGTTCCAAGGCAGCAATTGCTCTTTCACAAGCTGCCAAGGCCTTTTCGTGCTCAATGTCGTCACGGAGACTGCGCAAACTTTCAACAGACAGTTTGTCCAAGATGCAATAATAAGGCAGAACAACATCTTTGCGTAACATCCTGGGAATGCCTACGCTACCAGTAGCTTGATGACCAACGGAAAGACCCCAAGCAAGGCGGTTTCGTAGAGGTTTGTCACCAGGAAGCGCAATGGAGAGACGATCAATTCTGTTCATTGTGTAGTGAAGTTTGGCCAAATATAAACGGACTAGTCTTCTATCGATGTGACGTCTTCTCAATTGATAGAAGATCTCTTTGAAGCAGTTATAAACGAGTAAAGCCTCATTGGATAAGAGGAGTGTCATTGCCACCTCTTCAGGACCTTTGCTCGGAAGCCTAACAACACTGGTAATAGCGCTCAAACGTTTATTGCGCTGCTTCTTTCCATGTGTGGAAGCTTTCATATCAATGCGATAACGAACGACAGGTTCCCTCTGAGTCAAGACGCCACTATCAAAGGGACCTTCTTCGGCATCACGTAAACGAGGATTCCTCCGCCAGTTTCCCATCTCTCGAGTGGAAGACCAAACTAGAGTCCAGCGACCAGAACCATATCCACCTTCTTCGCGATAAATCTGAGTCTGTACACGCCCCACAATTGTCCGTCTCGCAGTTCTGTCGAGATAACGAGTATTGATACGGAAGTTGAAGGTTCCCTTGTCATTTTCAATGAAATGATTGATTGGGGGTGGCCATAAATCAATTGCTCCATCAATCAGTCTAATGACAGCACCTGTGACAATGTCTGGCTCACGAGCCGGTTTTTTCAAATCAACGATGTCTTCTGCGGAACAAACAGAAACCAGTAGGCTTAGTGCTAAACAAGAAAAAAGCAAACGCATAGAATGACTCCTTCCGAGACTGTCTCAATAAACTTTTCGGCAATTTCCACTCATATTTGAACTAGACGCCTTCGTTATCGTCATAGAAATAACCGATACGACAAATAGAGGTGAAATAGTTGAAACTTGGAGTTCGTTTTACGTTATTACTTTTTGGTGCAGGGCTCGCTGCTCTTTTGGTAGCTGGAGCTATGCAGCAGAGCCGTTTGCAACGCCATTTCGAGCGCGATTTCCACGTACAGGCAGCTCTGCTGACCGATGAACTCGAAGGGGAGTTTCGTTTATTGACTCATCCTGCTACTAGAGCCACCTTGCCACTTGTTCTGGCTATGGGACGTAAACGTTTGCAAGCAAAAGCTATCACCATCTTTGATGCTCAAGGGCGTCCAATGGCTGCTTCTGTCGATGAAAGTTCCCAAAGTGGCCTCAGCTTGGTCTACACACGAAACATACATCAGGGTTCAATCCTACTGGGCAGAGTGGTCGTAGAAGGTGGGACTTACAAACAGCCCATACACCTACTGACCCGAATGACTGTAGGAACTATGCTCTTTGCCCTCTTCGTCGCCTGGTTATTGGCGGAGATGGCTTTACACATAGCCATTGCCAATCCCTTGTACAAACTGATGACAAGACTGAAGAAGGTTGCTGCTGGACGAATCTCCATTGAAGAGCTGAAGGGCAACAAAGGCGATGAGTTAGCAGAAATAGGCAACCTCGTAGCCCAAATAATAAAAGAAGAACAGAAACAAGCGGCCAAGGTTCACCACTTGCCTCTTACCAACCGACAGGTTTCAAGCGGTATTCGCAATTGAGTCTTTTGCCTGCTTCAAAAACAGCATCTGCAAAAAAACTCACGTAGCCTGGACAGGTAACCAACACTTCATAACTCTGATTGCGTGCTTTGATATTACCCAAATAAAAACGTCCACCATTGTCAGTTACCGTTCGTCTGTCCAATTCAGGAATTGAAACTTCGGCACCAACAATGGGTTTTTTGGTTTTAGCGTCGAGAATTTTGCCTTCCAAAGCTGAGTATTCTCCCTCGAGTTTTGGTCGTGGAGCCATCTTCGGTATCTCGACAGGTTTGGGAGCAACTGTTGGTTTAGCTGTTGGCGGAACTCTGCGTTCAGCAGGCATTTCCAACTCGATAACCCTGCTAGCGGGAATGCTAGTAGCAGGTTCTCCCCCTCCTCCGACTCCAGCAAGAGCCATCAGGAGGGGGATCAAAAGTATGGAATAGAGGCGCCTGTGCACCTTTTATCCAATCTTTCCGCCACAGCCAGAACAGAACTTGGCACCAGGTGAAAGTTCAGCTTTACACTGTGGACAAGTGGCCTTTTCGGCCAAATTGAGACCACAACCAGAGCAGAACTTGGACCCTGAATTAATCTGTGCTTTGCAACCAGGGCAAGACATCTGAGCTGGTGGAGCCGTTGAATTGCCGCAATTGGTGCAGAACTTGGCTGCCTGAGGATTGGGCGTATTACATTTTGGACAAGCTACCATGACTTGCTGAGGTTGTTGCTGCTGTTGCTGCCCCATCGGTTGGCCCATCGCACCAGCCATCATTTGCGGCATCATCATGCCCATCCCCAGCCCCATACCGGCACCAGCTAAACCACCAGAACCAGGATTTTGCGCCATGTCTTTCATGGATTGAGCGGTCTTGAACTGCATGTATTGCTGCATGTCGCCAATAGCAGCCATACTAGCTCGTTCATCGATTATCTTCTGAACCTCTTCTGGAGGTGTAATCGCACCAAGTACGAAGTCTGCGCATTCAAGGCCATATTTGCCAAATACATTGGCTACTTTGGCTTTCATACCAGAAGAGAGCTCATTGTAATATTGTGGCAAATCGAGAATGGTCTTCAGCGTTTCACCAAGGAGATCGTTGAGGCGCTGCACGATGAGATCACGCAAGAAACCTTCGATGTCTCTCGTCCGTGTAATGCCTTTTGTACCAACGACTTCACCAATAAAAATATTGGGATCTTTGATCTTGATGGAATATGAACCGAAAGAGCGAAGACGCACCATTTTCAGCTCTTCATCACGGAAAACGATAGGTTCTTTCGTTCCCCATTTGAGATCCATGAAAGTTTTCATGTTGACGAAATAAGCTTGGCAGCGGAAAGGGGAACCACCTTGGAACACTGCACCAAACATCTTGGAGATGATGGGAATGTTCTGTGTCGACAGCGTATGACGTCCAGGGCCAAAGGTATCCATGGCTTGACCATCACGGAAGAAGACACAAGTCTGGTTTTCCTGGACAATGAGTTGTGCACCCATCTTGATGTCCGCCGAGCCCTCTGGTGGAAGGCGATAAACCAGCTCTTTACCTGTCGGATCGTGGTACTCGAGTACTTCGAGTATAGACATTTACGCCACCCCCGATACTATGTTGTCACGTTCAGCGAATTTATCACTCAATGCCTGAATGGCTTTAGTAGCTTCTTTTAGAGCTACTTTCAGTTCAGAATCATCTTGTTCGGCTGAAAGTTTGGCAATTGCCACTTCTATACCTGTGACCTGTTCAACGAGTGCAAGATCGAGCTGGTGAATCATTTCCAATTCACGATCTTCGATCTTATTGGTGTCGAAAAAGCCGCTGTAACCACGGTCTGCGTACTTAATTCGAGAAATGATTGTATCCAGTTTGTCGAGGACATTATCAATCTTGTCGAGACTAAAAATCTTACCGTCATCAACCAGTTCGATTTTCACGTCGTTGATATGTGTTTTGGTTTCATCGAGCTTTTGCGCCAAATAACTTCGGTGCATTTTGTCCGACTCACGTCGGTACTGCTTGTTCAGATATCCCTGAAAACCGGGTATCTTTAGCAAAAGCTCTTCGATTGGATTACGGTTTCCCGCAATCTTTTGCATGGTGTCCTTGATTTCGGCCATTACTACCTCCTGGCCCTCAACAATTAATCTCCCCCGAACCGGGAGGACGCCTACAATACCTTTGCCGTTGCACTTTTATCCTATCACACGTTGCCATTTCTCCGCAGGAGATGATATCTTACCCGCGGAGGAATGGCAGAGTGGTTGAATGCGGCGGTCTTGAAAACCGTTGTGCCGCAAGGCACCGGGGGTTCGAATCCCTCTTCCTCCGCTTTTCTTTTTCTTCCTAGTTTCCGCTGATTAACTTTCCAATCCCTTGTCCTACAATATTGTCCACGACGGAACCTTCTCCTACTCCACCACCACGATGGGGCATGGCTTCGTGAACTTTTCCAGCTAGTCGAGAGAAAGGCAGAGACTGCAGCCAGACTCGTCCCGGTCCCTTGAGAACAGCATAGAAAAAGCCTTCTCCACCAAAGAGAGCTGACTTAATTCCACCAACCGTTTGGACATCATAATCGACAGATTCTTCCAGAGCTACGAGACAACCCGTATCAACACGTAAGCCCTGACCTGCTTCTAGTTTCTTCTCAATGATTGTTCCACCAGCGTGCATAAAGACGAGGCCATCACCATCGAGTTTTTGCATGATGAAACCTTCACCACCAAAGAGACCAGTCATAATCTTCTTCTGAAAGGCAATACCAATTTCCACACCACGAGCGGCACAGAGAAAAGCATCCTTTTGGCAAATGAGCGTTCCATTTACCGTATCGAGATCGACAGGAATGATCTTCCCCGGATAGGGAGCACCGAAGGCAACATGTTGTTTGCCTGATCCCGTGTTCGAGAACAGGGTCATAAAGAGAGACTCACCGGTAAGCAGTCGTTTACCAGCACCGAGCATTTGGTCGAGAAAACCTTGTGATTTTTTCTCTGATGTACCATCTCCAAAAACGGTGTTCATGGTAATACCGTCAGTCATGTACATCATAGCGCCGGCTTCAGCCACTGCACTTTCATTGGGATCCAATTCGATTTCCACGAATTGCATTTCCGTGCCGTGAATTTGATAATCGATTTCATCGGCAGCGCCACCTGTTCCTGAAGGAATAGAAGGTGCAGCGACGGATTCTGCAGGTTTTTGCAGAAGTTCGGCGATTTTTTCGATGGCAATCCAACCTGGCATTCCATCTTTCCAGGCGAGAGTAGCTTTGCTCACTTCGCCATTGGAAACTTTTACCTGTACATCATGGGCTGAATAGGGGCCCTTTTGTTCTCCATTAATGGCAAGAAACCAGTTCATGCGGTCTCCTTCCGTTCAAAACGTTGTTTGAGAGCAGTAACTTCGTCATCCTTCAACTCTAGAGCCGCAGCCAAATCCTGTAAATATTTGGTCTCAGCTTCCGTATCCTCCACAATTGCTGCCACGGACAAACCAAACATCATCCTTTTGGTCACAGGATCTGTGAGTCCTGCAGTAATCTCAGCAATCGTTTTTGGATTTTCAATCTCAGTGGCGAGGAATTTCTCTTCCTCTTCACCAATTTCGCTCTTTTTCATCCTCGTGATGATCTGTTCCCGCTCTTGCTCGTCCAATTCACCATCTGCATAGGCAGCTGCTATCATGGCTTGAATGAGCTTGATTGCGGTGTTTGACGCTGCTTCGCTGCCAGCCGTGGGCAGTGGCGGAGCACCTGGAATTGGTGGCGGTGCAGCCGAAGGCGCAGGAGGCGCACCAGGAACAGGTGGAGGTGTTGCCCCAGTGGAAGGTGGGGGCGGAGCACCAGGTACTGGTGGAGGTGCCGCAGCAGAGGCCTGTGCGTCGCCTCCTTGAGTGTTTTTGTAAGCTTCGTAAGCACCAAAAGCTAAACCAACGGCAGCGAGTATCCCCTGTGGAGACTTCATTCCACGCGATATTTGATCCATTACGCTCTTGCCGCCTGTTCGCATTCTTTTGCCTTTGGCTTTCGAACTGGCTGCAGAACCGAAGAAACTACCTATCAATCCCCCAAGCATTTTCTCAGCATCCATTTGCTGATCTCCCTCCGTCTTATGAAGAAGTCACAAACTCCAGTTTACGACTCTGGGAGATAGCGATGTAAAGAAGCTTTCTTTACATGATTTAGGGAAGTTGACAGGAAAGAGCTGATTGTATAGTATTCCTCTGCTCGAGTGCGGAGAGCTGACCGAGTGGCTGAAGGTGCACGATTGCTAATCGTGTGACTGCAGAAATGTGGTCCCAGGGTTCGAATCCCTGGCTCTCCGCCAGTTTTTTTTTGCCCAATCAGTTTTCTATCGTCTGTTCGATCTGATTGAGTTTCCGTCGACTGCGCACAGCAAACTGACCTCTAGTATCAATCCTAATGACCTTTTCCCACTCGAGACGAGCAGAATCCATCTCTCCATTTTTGAAGAGAGAATTGGCAAGGTAATAATGATACGAGGCATTGTCTGGACGGAATGTGATCAAACGGCGATAGGCTTGAATGGCTTTCCCGAAGAGGCCATTGGAGTAAAAAGCAAAGGCAGCCCAGTCGAGATAATCAATGTTGTCTGGATTGTTCTTCACGTGCTCCTCGAGCTTGCGTAAGTCTTCAGGCGAAATACGCATTTTGAATTTCGTGAAGGTCCTGATGTTCACTGATTAATCTCCATAGTCTACCCCCTACAAAGGCTATCGGTTCACAAGCTCCTCTACTGAAGGAGTCATCTTGATCTCAAGGTAGGGACCGTGTTGAACCTCTTTGACAAGATTAGACCGTCTCAATCCACCAATCCACAATATTCCTCTATCATCGGCCAAGATGGGCCACATTTTTCTGAAGGGTAGTGGGATTTTTTTGTCTTTTAACAGGGAAGAAACGGACTTTTTCCCTTCCATACCTGCAGGTGAAATCTTTTCACCTTTGTGGGGACGAATGACCAAGTCACCTTCTATTTCAGAAAGAGCTAAATAAAGAGAATGTTCTCTTTGTGACTTGGCTGAACCTTCTCTTTTGTTCACTTGGAAAGTAAATCCGCCAGCTCTGACAGTACAGTCATTAAGAGGAACAAGCTCTTTATAAGTTTTGTCTTCTCTAGGAAAGAAATAGAGTCGTCCACGAGAGAGGGTTATGTCTACGTTTCTGCGTATGGTCGACTTTTGACCTTCTTTCCCATACAGGATCATTTCCCGTAGTTCTTCCACTAAAGCACTAGAACACAAGGAGAAATCTTGGGCAAACAATATCAACAAGTGTCGCAAGATACGATTTTGCAAAGCAGGATGAAGAGCTGATACACCCTTGGCAGATAGAGAATGACCATGAAGTGGTTCTTCTCTGACAAGACTTTTGAGGAGTTTTTCTGTCTCTTCGCTCAAGTAGTCATTTTCTCGAGCAAGATGCTCCATCGTTCTAGTGATTGTCTTTTTATTGGCTCCTTCTAACTTGTCGAGCAAGGGTAACAGCTGGTGACGAATTCGATTTCGTTTGTATTTGAGCTCGTCGTTGCTGGAATCGACACAATATTGAACAGAGTGTCTTTCTAGATATTGCATTATCTCCTCACGACTGACATGCAACAAAGGGCGGAAGAGTTTGCCATCCCACTCTGACATACCAACCAAACCAGGCAAACCAGCGCCACGCAAGAGATTGAGAAAAAAGGTCTCAACCTGATCTTGGCTATTGTGAGCAACGGTAATGACAGTCCTCGTTTTTTCACTGATTTCTTGGAAATAATCGTAACGAAGTTTACGAGCTTTAGCTTGTAAACCGCTTTTCAAAAGGAGTTTTCTCTCTTCCTCTGTCAAATGGCGAGAGAAAAATTCTATGTTTTCTTTCTTACAAAGAGACTGAATGAACTCAAACTCAGCTTTGGATTCATCACCACGAAGTCCATAAGCAAAGTGAGCCACTTTTGTATTTAGCTCACAGTCTTGCTTCAATCCAAGAAGAACTGACAACAGACAAGTAGAGTCGGGACCGCCAGAACAAGCCACCAACAATCCGGGAAAATCTTTGAAAGAAATTGGAATAATCTCTGAAGGATCAATCAACCTGGCCCTGATTGCGCGACCAATCTGGTGCAACACCTCTTGTTGGTTCATCGCTCCCCTCCCAAGAAAAAAGCGGCCCTCATTGGGACCGCTGTAATGCTTTGGTAGCGACGCAGGGACTTGAACCCCGGACCTAGCGGATATGAGCCGCTCGC
>CAZXTJ010000190.1:0-12708 GCA_964643655.1 uncultured bacterium | reverse complement strand
CTATATGTGCACCAAAGGATTTCACCTGCGTTACGCTGTTCCTTGGTCAAAAGCTGCTCTGTGTACTGTTGTGCAATTCTCCATTGGTTTTGGCATTTTAGCCATTTGGGGAGCTTTGACAAGAGCCAAATATGAGGGAGCAGTAATGGCAATTCCAGGCTTTTTGGGGCTTGTCTGGGCTCTCTTCACTATGAATAGATTGTTACCCCATGCCATGACTGAATGGTACCTCGTCGAATTCACAAGCATCGATGAGTTGGCACTCGAAGTTGAAGATGGTCTGCGCGGTTTGAAGATCAAGTCAGCCAACTATGAGCTCATTGAAGATAGCGAAGTAAAAGTTCTTATGGCAGAAGGTGCAGAAATTCTGCTGGTCAACACCTTCCTTGCACCAAAGAGTGATGTCTTCTACGAAGCATTAAAAGCTGTGGAAGAAGGTAAATTGAACCATTTGCTGCTGGAAATCTCATCTGATGGTGAAATGGCAGAGCACATCAAACTCGTGAAAAAGCAGGTGGTGGCTCAGTAGTTGAGCCACAGGTGGCAAAAAAAGAGAGCCGTCACTTCGCAGACGATGGCAAAATGTCTTATTTAATGAGCCTTTCAACTTGGCAATAAGATTGCTCAAGTGGGACCAACATAATTGTTCCTACGAGAGGTTTTTCACATGCGCATCTTTCTTGCACTTCTTGCATTCTTATTCGTTTCTAATGCTTTTGGTGATGTCTCTGCTGTATTTGACGGTTTTCATCAAAAACTTGGTGGTGACGAAAGTGCTCGCATTAGATTAATCACAGAGAACCAAGCTGCCTGGTACGCAAGATGGCATATTGTAGACAATGCCAAAGAAACCATAGATTGCACTTATTTCATCATTGAAGACGACATATTTGGCCGCTCTTTTCTCGGTCTCTTACATAAAAAAGCTCGCCAGGGAATCAAACTGCGTTTCATGGTGGACGCTCGTGGGACTCTAGGATATTCACACTCTTTCATGGGGCGAGATTATTTGCAGGAATTGGCTGAATATAATAATGTTGAGATCAAAGTTTTTAATCCTCTCACATCAAATTTCTTGAAAATATTCCGCAATTTGAGAAATCCTGTCGCATCCAATCACGATAAGATAATCATGGTGGACAACAGGTGGGTGGTAATAGGTGGCAGGAATATATCTAAGGATTATATGGCTGCCTTAGAGGACCATAAAGGCGCTTGGCGTGACACTGATGTCTTGATTGATTCTGCCATTGTTGCAGAACATGCACAGCTGGCCTTTACAGAAGAGTTTGCTCAATTGGACAATCACAAAGTGAAGGAAGACTTCATAGACTTTTCCTCCAAACGTCTCGACTTGGAGTTGGCCAGGCGACTGATGTTTTCTCACATGATGAACTCCAATTTGAGCACGGTAGATGATTTGCAATGTGCTGACAAGTGTCAGTGGATAATCGAGGAATTGGAAGGGCTTCCTTCATTACGAGCCTATCAAGGCTATCGTCCCTTTGAAGGACAGAGAACATATCCTGTGTGTGTCCTCGATAAACATTCCTTCAAAGGAAGGAGGAACGACATCACGCAGAACTTGGTGGACTTGATGGATGGAGCAAAAAAAACAATCTATATACAGAATCCATACATCGTTTTGACGAAAGAGGCGGAAGCTGCCCTCTTGCGTGCCAGCGACAGGGGCGTAAAAATAGTCATATCAACAAATAGTCCAGCATCTACTGATAGTATGTTGACGCAAGCCTTCTTTTTGAAGGATTGGAAAATGATGATGGCAGACATGCCAACATTACAGATTCATTGTTTCCAAGGCGGCACGCAATTGCATGCAAAGGTGTTTACCTTTGATGATGAAGTAGCTGTTATTGGCACATACAATATGGATCCTTTGAGCGAGCAAGTTAACTCCGAGGTTTGTGTAGCTGTAAAATCTCCAAGTTTCGCCCGGCGTAACCGTTTGCGTATTGAGGCTGACATGGCCCACTCCATTGAATACAAAATCGAGATTGATGAAAATGGTGCTGTGAAACCCGTTGTCGGTCCAATGAGTCACGTCAAAGAGGAGCTTCTGGACAAGGTAACCTTCTTACAGAAGTTCCCATTTCTACGCTCTCTCATCTAAAAACAAAAAAGTCGCTTTTCGTTCTTGACCCTTACCTAACGTCATAGTTTACCCTCTGTGTTAATGAAGCTTCAGAGGAGTGTGAACAAATGGCTTATAGGGTAAAAGAACTGGCCAAGCTGGCAGGTGTGACTGTAAGAACTTTACACCATTACCACAAAATCGGCCTACTAAAACCCCAAGAGGTTACAAAGGCTGGTTATCGATTGTATGGCCAAGAAGAGGTCGAAAAGCTACAGCAGATTCTCTTCTTTCGCGAGCTCGATTTCAAATTGTCCGAAATTCAAGAGCTCATGAATGGTACAGAATATGATAGTGAGGCTGCACTTCGTTTGCAGCGTCGTTTATTGGTCAAACGGCAGTCTCGCTTGCGAAAACTGATAAAAACAATCGATGCCACTTTGGCTACCCAGCAGAAGGGAAGCAAAATGAGTGACAAAAGAAGATTTGAAGCTTTTGATAAAAGGACTATGGAAGAGTACAAAGAGGAAGCCAAACGTCTATACGGTGAAGAGATAGTAGAGGAAAGCCATCGACGTGTAGGCAAAATGTCTTCTGCAGAACAAGAGAGGCTAGCAGAAGATTTCAATGACATTTGTCGAAAGCTTCTTCCGCTAATGGACTCTGATGTGAACTGTAGCGAAGTAAGAGAAGTAATGGGTCAGTTGTTGAACTACATCAATCGTTTCTACGACTGTGATGGCCAAATTTTCGCTGGTTTGAGCAACTTGTATTGTGACGATGAGAGGTTCCGCAAGAACATCGCAAAGTTCCACGCTGAGTTGCCGGAGTTCATGCGTAAAGCCATGAAGGAATACGCAAAAACAATCTAAGAAAATCTATGGGCGGGCCTTCGGGCCCGCTTTTTTATTAGGAGCCGCAGTTTAGAATGGACGCGTAAAGGTCAGCACGAACTGACGGGTGAAGCCGATTCCTGGAACCTCAGTCAAACCACTGTTGGGGCGAGTATATTCTGGGATCCAAGCTTCTTCATCAAAGAGGTTTTTCACAGAAAAGGCTATCTTGCCTTTTTCCACATGTTTCACAAAGTTCAAGTCAACAGTAGCAACTGAGGAGACGTCATTACCTTCTGTATCTTTTGTACCATTGCGATAGTTGACGACTGTCGAGGCAAATAGTCCCTTTTGTAGCTCTTTTTGCAGGCCCAAGCTGGCAGTGAATTCAGGCACTGAAAGGAAGTTATAAACGCCTGTATCAGTACCATTCACAACACGGTCATCATCTTCGCCGTCAATGTATCCCAAGTTGAGAAAACCACTTACGCCGCGTTTTTTGGGATTCTCAAAACGCATCTCAAATTCGAAACCCAAAGCTGCGAATTCATCACCATTCACATAATGGTTCTGATTGGTAAAGACAGTACCTGTAGGTCCAATGCCGTTACCACGTGTTCGCAGGATTTTGTTTTCATAGTTGGCTCGGTAGAGAGTGGATTGAAAGAAGAGATTTCCCTTTTTCTGCAGATAGGACAATTCAAATGAAGTGGACTCTTCTGGTTCCAGGTTTGGGTCACCAAAAACCGTTCCTGTAGCCGTTTCGAAGTTGAGCTCAAAGAGGGAAGGGGCTCGATAAGATTGGGCGTAGATGAACTTCCAAGAACTGGTTTCTGACAAAGGCCGAACAAAGGTGAGATGGAAAGCCGTGTTGTTACCAAAGAGTTGGTTTTTTGTGTAACGAATACCTGCAGAAGAGTTGACCTTTTTACCTTCCCACATTGCGTTACCAAAGAAAGAATATTCCCACACATCTTTGTCGTTGAGGTTGTTTTCACCGAGGTTCTGGTCGGTCAAAGAGTTGTAGTTACGGTATGACTGTGATGTTCGTGAGTCATAGTCCCAGCCAAACTCCCAGTTGAAATCTTTACGTACCTGCCTTTGAAACAAGAGGCCACTAGTAAAGCGATAACCTGCAATCAACGATCTATCAGTGGCATTACGAGCTAAATCGCGTTCGTTCCAATCATAAGAGGTGTGAAACTTGAAGCTATCCCTTTTGTTCAAGTCACGACAATATTCATAGCTGATGAGACGGCCTTCGAGTTCGTGCTCAATGCCAGCGCCTCTGTTGTTTCGAGGAAGGACACCAAGGTAACCTTCGCCACCCCGATAAGTATTGGCCAAGACTTTGTGATTTTTAGAGACGTGAGTCCAAGTGAAGTTGGAGTTTTTGACGTAGTCTTCTACGTTGCCTCTTGTGCCTAGCTCATCAAGGTAATCGAAGTCATAACCGTCCATGTCTTGCAGGTTGAGGTAAAAACTGTTGTTCCCTTTTCCTGCTCTTACGCCTGCCATCATGTTGCCATCGCTACCGCCACCTACGTAAAAAGACTTCTTCTTTTGGTCTCGAAGGACGATGTTGACTGCACCAGAGTAGCTGTTGGAACCATATTTGACTGAGGCTGGTCCCTTGAGTACCTCAATACGTTCAACGTCACGGATGTTGACTCGCTCGAGATTGCCCTCACCCGTAACGGCATGCCACGTGGGAACGTTGTTAATCATGACCAACATTTTGTTGGCATAATGGGTCTGTAAAATGCCTCTAGCCGTTGGCAAATTCTGTTTTACATACGTTCTTGAAACATCAAAGCCAGATACTGTATTTAGCGCTTCGGCAACAGATTGGTAGTTGTATCTTTCGATGGTTTTTCTATCGATGACAGTTACTGTGGACATACTTTTGAAGACGCTCTTTGCTTTCGTGGAAGCAACGGTGACTTCAGTCATCAATACATCGGTTAGGCTGTAAAGTTCTTCTTCTTCTTGCAAAGAACTCATGGAAACGAGATTGTCCAGATCTACCTTCTCAGTTTCGGCCCAAGAAATGGTCGGTAGCAGAAGCAGTGATAAGATCAGAAGACACTTGGTCACAGACAACGCTCTTTCATTAACAACCATCCCCCTTTATCCCCTCAGAGTTTCACCAGTGTATAGAGCATAGGGATATTTTGCAAGTTCAACGAAGCTTCTGTTTGTTTACGAGCCATCTCTTGTTCTCATCACTGAAGACTAGCTGGATGGCATACTCTCTTGGTTTCTTCTCTTTTGTGAGTTCCACATTTACGTCTACAATAGCCACTTTTTCCTTTTTTGCTCTCATTTTTGTCTGCAAAACAGTAATAGGCCGACGTTTGTTCCAATAGGAGCCATATTGTTTCAGTCCCATCCGTTTTCGAGACAACTTGGTCTTGCATTCTTTGGACAAAGAGGCCCAAGCTTGCTCGAAACTCCCATCGTTGAGTTTGCCAAAATAATCCTTCACCGTATCAGCAGGTGGTGTGGGAGGGGGAAATAGTCTCTTCTCAAGAGCGATGAGTCGTGGTTTTAATGGTATGACCACCTTCTCTTGAAACATAGCTGGCAAGCTTTTGACGAAAACTAGGCTTTGTGGATAATAGAGGTAAAATGCACTGCCTCCCGCTATGGCCACTATCGTCATTAGCCATGTGTACCACTTTGAAGGCAAGAACGAGCGCAACTTCTGCAGGGCTCCTTTGATAGGAGCAACAATTGGAGCCAATCTCTCTGAAAGTGGTTTGGCAGGAGGAGAGGGGGCTTTAGGCGTGGCAGGAGCTTTGGCAGAGGCTTTAGGCGTGGGCACTTTGGCAGGCGCTTTGGTGGAGGCTTTAGGTGTGGTAGGTTCAGGTAGAGTGATGGCACCAACTTCTGCTCTCGATTTGATGGCATGTACCAATCCTGGAGTACCGGAGACCATTGAGTTTTGCCACTCGCAGGACCAACAGCAAGGTTTTGTGCCCGAATAATAGTGGCCTTTGTTCTTTTCACAAAGGAGCAAATCATCGATTATATCTTTGAATGTTTCACGCCACTCTTTTGGGGTCGGCCTGCGTCGCGGGTCGTCGTGGCCCTCTGTAAAAGCTCGGTAAAAGAGCATTTGCAATTTTGCGTCTACGATTTCAAAGGGTAAACACCATTTTCCCCGAAGTAGCAATCCCTTCTGATCGCCTACCCAGTCTCCCATACGGATGAAGTCATCAATGCCTAAATGGGTCTCACTTTCTCCTGTCCATTTACCGGAAAAGGGATGATAACCAAGCAATAGTTGATGAAAGAGGACGGCCATGCCAAAACAGTCATGAAACTTGTTTCGATCATGGTCTCTTAGGTTCTTTCCCAGAAGTTCAGGTGGTGTAAAACCAGATGCACCAACAGGACAGCGGTATATTTTTCCAGATTCTATGGTTACCTGAAAAGAGTCTGTGTCGATGATGGAGACCATGGCCTGGGGATTTACGAGCATGTTTTGAGACTGTATGTCACCGACAACATATCCTATTTCATGAAGTGCCTCGACGATAAGGGCAACATTGTATGCAGTAACATGAAGATATTTCCAGTTGAAACCTGGAGCATATTTTTTGCGGTGACGAGGATTGTAGATTTTGACGAGGGGTAGGCCTTTGCGGATGAAAGGCATGATGAAACCTACTGGTTTACCACCGTCGCCCATGAGTAAATCAGCAGGCCAAGCTATTGAAATGTGACCTCGAGTCGATTTGGTGGGGTCGCGAGGCGGATTGGAAATCATATAACGCAGTTTTTTGAAGTCCTGCTTTTCGGGTTCGCGATAAATCTTTGCCAAGTAATGCTGCAAGTTACAGCGATAGACACTACCTTCTCCGCGTGTTGCCAATTCATCGCGCAGAAGTACTTTTTGGCGTCGATCGACACACCAGAGTTTATTTGTCTTTTTGGTCTTTTTGGCCACGGCTGTAATAACAGAGCATCAATGTTTTATCGTCGTCAGTACGTTTGTTCAGTCTGTCAGAGTCGAGGAATGACTTTATTTCTGTGTTGAGCTCTTCCTGGGGAGGTATCTCTGTCATATATGTATAAAAAGGATCGAAGAAGGGGCCATGGGGTGTCCAATCCTTATATTTGACAGCTACGTTGAGCAAACCATCAGAACCTGCTGCAACAAAGTCCAAATCACCCACATAAAGACCAACCTGCAGTGCTTTCAGAGCTCGCGAGGAGGTGACAAATACTGTCTGATTGGCAAACTCACCTCTGTCGGGTTGAAAGAGAAGTTCGTAATCACCAGCAGGTTTGTGGATGACGAGGAAACCATCACCAATCTGGGCTGCCACGAGCCTTTTCGGAGTAGCCACAAAACAGAGTAGGGTGCAGTTCAGTTGTTTCACGTCAACATCGTGAAGTTGTGCTGCAGCGAGCAAGTTTTCTCGCACTTCAGCGACGACTGCTGTAAAACACTTCCTTGCACTTTCTTCGTCTTTTAAAAGAGAAAAGCCCTGGCGCTCCAAAGAGCGCAGGGCTGCGTCTACTGCCTGTTGGGCACCTATTTCTGAATGAGCCGCACTCCCGGCTCCATCAGAACAGGCACCAATTATCAGTCCTTTGGAAATGTGCCTGATTTCTCCAAAATCCTGGCAAGGCAAACTCTTTTTGATGTGGGCTGAACCAATGGAACTTTCAGCCACAGTCTTCCAGGGCATGGAGGACTCCTTACGTCGTCGTCTCAGCCCATCCATCAGCAGGTGGTAATGCGATGAATTGACCACCAACTTCGCCTTCAGAGACTTTTGATACTGAAGAGGAGAGCCACTCAAAGAGAGCAGTAAATTCTAGTCCCTTTAGTTTGCGAGGTGGGCGATTTGGGGGAGCAATTTTGGTCAAGGTCTCGAAGTCTGAACCTTCTACACCAACGGCAAAGAAAGAGAGTTTTCTTCCCTCTTCACCTTCACGTACTCTACTGGCAGCCCCTTCCCATTCGTCTGTTGGGGCACCGTCTGTCAAGAGGAATACCCAGGGGCGGTAATAGAGGATGTCATTGGATTTATATTCGGATTTTCTTTGTTCCAGTTCATCCAATGCCATGTTGATGGCTTCTCCCATGGGGGTGCGGCCTTCAGCAATCAACGTGGGAGGTTCGAAGCTGTCTATTGTCTTGAATTCATGCATTTTGCGCACGGTTTTGCCAAAAGCAACGATAGCCACCTCTACACGAAGTGAAGCTGTTGGATCATCAGAGACAGCTTCCTTGAACCTTTTGAGGCCAGCATTGAGAGCGTCTATAGGGTCACCGCTCATGGACTTGGAAGTGTCCAAAAGTAATACGACTGGACAACGAGGTTCTGGATTGTCAGCAAATTCTGGTACGCCAACGGGCATGAAGTGCCTCCTTTTCCACAGCTTGGTTATCTACCTGTCAGCCTAGGGGAAAGAGACATGTAAATTCAATGGCAGCGTGATGGTGTCAAGGAGACTCCACGGAGACCTCTGACTATTTTGAGTTTACCTTTGAGCGGTTTATTCTTAGGGGATATATGACGGTAATGGTTGTAGATACGGTACAAACCGCCAAAAATGGCCAGAAAAAGACCGACGATACCAGCCAAAATGGCAACTTTGAGACGCTTCTGGTGCGCATTGATGGCATTTGCTGCTGAAATGAACTTCGTGTCAGGGGCTTGTCCCTTGGCACCATGAAAAAGGCAACGAACAGAACATTTGCGCTGACCTAATGGGAAAGAGACCTCATATATACAGTGAGGCATTCTTACGCCACTCAGCCGAGTCAAAGGTGATTTTGGGGCTGGACTGATGGCAGTTGTTATCTCACCACACCAGCCGTCATTGAGATCTGCCGAATAAATCTTCTTTCCTTCGAAACCACTACCGCAGCCTGGAGCCCAGTCAATGATTTGCTCAGAGTTGAGCCAACAGTGCTTTTTGTGAGCCTCGACCATGACCGTCGAGCTTAAGTAAAGCTCTCAACCAAAGGAATTAGTGGGGATTATAAACAAGGCGATTAATAGACACAAAAACATAAGGGCCTCCTCAGTCAGAAACTAAGACGGCTCTTTTTGGGGGTGGTTCAAAAAAAACTGGCCCAAGACATTTCGCGTCGTTTTTGGGCCATTTCATCACCATCCATGGGTTGCTCAGCTGAGTCACCCAGTTGGCAGCCACGCAATCTTTCACAGAGAACTTCGATTACTGCCAAACCGATGTCTGGTTTGTCTCGCACCATTCTGACAAATGCTTTGCGGCCAAGAACTAGAGCTCTCACTTGACCAACTGTAGTTAGTGAGGCCATACGAGTTTGTCCTGAAAGAAGAGCCATGTCGCCCACGACTTCACCTGTTTGGCAGGTGGCCAACTCCTCGTCTTTGCCATCTTGAGTTTTGTGTATGGAGACAGTTCCTGTGACGATGAGATAGAGCTCTTCTCCACCTTCACCCTGGCGAGCCAAGTTGGTTCCATCTTCATAGAGCTCCTCTCGCATAACTGCAGCAATATCGCGCAAGTCTGCCGGCGGAAGGGAGGAGAAAAGTGGAACACGACGTAAAAAGGCAATTTGCTCCATGAGAGAAAGTGTATCGAGAGTTTCCATATTCTCCTTTTTTTCCATCTCTTCGAGAATGACTCGGCGTACGACAGGTGATGAGTCTTTCTTTTCCATCTCTGTCAGTTTGTCTGCTAACTCCTGGCCATCAAAGCTCAGTGCCACCCAAGCTGCACAAGCCCGTATCCAATCGTTTTCGTCATCCAACAATTGGGCAAGCGAAATCTCATTTTTCCCAGAAGGAAGACACTCTTTTTCCAACAAGGGTAAGAGTCGTTTCAAATATTTCTTTTCCCTAGACTCTTCCAAAGCTTCCAAAGCGCTGCCATGTTGGCGAAGGTCTCTGCTGAGCAAGTTGTCTAGTGCCACAGATATTGTACGCTCATTTGTCAGTAAATGAAGGGCCCTTAGGCAGCGCAAGACCCATCGCCGTGAGAGGCAACACAAGCTTGCAGTCAAAAGGCGATGTGGTCTGTCGTCGCGGTGACAGTCCCTGGCATATTCGTAATATCTGAGTGCCCGAGTTTTTCCGTTGTTCAAGAAATGACGAAGTTCATTTTCGAGAGGATAATCGTGACAGAGAGTAAGTCCATGTAGGGCACTGTCGCAGTGCTTACTTTCCTTGAGCTGTTGCGACAACAACTCAGAGGCATTTTCACAATGGTTGGCAATGGTCTCAGCTGCAGCCACTGCAGTAGCAATATGATTGTCGCCAAGCAATGAGAGCAATACTTTTGAACTCTGTTCATCTTTATAAAAGCCAAGGGTTTTGGCACTTGCTGCTCGAATGGAAGGGCGTTTGTCACGAGCAGCAGAGTGAATGAGATCTATCAGCTCAGGGATGTTTACCTTGCCCAACACCCAAAGACTAATTCGTCTCTCATTGCGCTCTTCGCTTTGGAGAGCTGAGCTCAGCTCCTTCAAGTTGCCACAAAGGGCTGCTGTGAGAAGTTTTATTCTTGTGTCTTTGTCATTGGATAGTGTTTTGATGTCTTCTTCTCGCAGTTTCATTGATTGTGCTGCAAGAACTTTCAGAGCTTCTAAGCGCACATCTTTTTCTTTATCCTTCAAACAATCGTAGACAGGTGAAAAGAGTTCATCCTTTGCAGGCCTTTTGTCCAATTGGGTCAGAGCTTTCAGAGCAGCTTCACGAACAAAGGGACGTTCGTCCTTGACGGCTTCTAGAATGTAGCTCACACCTTCAGGGATTTTTAACTGTCCCAACATCTCAAGGGCCACTCTACGGATGGCAGCTTGTTTGTCTTTCGTGGCAGCAAAGATGGCCTCGACAATTTCTTTGTCATGTCTCAAGTTCCCTAAGAAAACTTCGGGATTGCCGTGGACGAGAAGGTCTGCCAGTGCATTGCCATAAGCAGATTTGGCTTTCCAAATGATGAATAGTCCAAGCAAAGCTGCCCCTAAGCCAACGAGGGCAACGTGCTCAGGAAGAAGGTATTTCTTGGCTGCCATCAAAAAGAGACCAGCCAAAATTGCGCCCACTTGCGCTGAAATTCCTCTGTTGAATGTTGAGACGACTTCACGTTTTTCAGAAGGGACCACATTGAATATGGTGGGCCATATGGCTCCTGTTACACCACCGGACCACGTGAGCTGCATGAGGCGGAAAGCAGTCAATACGGTGAAGGTAGGCAAGAGGGCGTAAAAACCAAAGCCACAGGCGAATAGTGCAGGATAAAGCAAAAACATGGACATAATGCCAAAACGAGAGAAGAGTCTGTTTGTGACAAAGAGAGAGAGAAGGAGGGCAACACTGGTAGACAAGGCTTGAATGAGAGATAGAAATGAAGCCAATTGACCGGCATCTTTGTATTGCACTGCAGCGCAAGAGGAGAAGACGAGATAAAGAGAGTTGGAGCATATTATCAGGACTATGGATGCAAAAGATATCCAGCAAAGGAGTGTAGATTTTTTGACTTCGCGAAAACCGAGTAAGAGGTCGTCCAGTATGTTGACTTCTTTTGGTTTTTGTATGGCTTTTGGGGCAGGAGTATCCTTGAGAATCAGTTGAGCCACAAGGGCCGACAAAAGCAAAAGAGCTCCCCAGAGGATGAGCATGTTGTCTACAGAGAAACGTTGAACGAGAGGACCTGTGAGAAAACCACCCAATACTGTTCCCACGATGTTACCTGCAGTGAAGAGGGGGAAAATCCTCTTGGCTTGACGGGGGTGGGTGTGGAGGTTGGCTATGCCCCAAGTAAAGGACATTTGCACGAAATAGAGAACTTCTTTCAACAACCAGAGTATGGGGAGCAGTAGCGTGCTTTTGGTGAGAAGGGCCAAACGTCCAAAAAGGAGAACAGAGGCTAGAATTACAGGCAACCAGCGAAAGAGTTGAACATGGGGGTATCTGCTCAGGAGGATGATGTTGCCCGTTAAAACGGTAGCTGTCGAAAGACCTGCGAAAATGTATAGGAGAGGCAACCAATCAGTGCCAAGTTGCGCAAAGAGTAAACCATCAACGCTGTTGGAACCAACGGTGTTTCCCAAAGCCACCATAAACATGATGGCCAAGACGAGAGTTACGAGGTAACCCTCGCCTGGCTGCACATTCAGTAGTTTTTGTAACCACTTGTGCATGAAAAGTCAGCTGCTTACTGCCCCATCATATTCTGCAGGCCTTTGAGACCTCGCATCATTTTACTCATATCGCGGATTTTGATACCTTCGGGGATTTCGAAGTCTTTGTCTGGAACGGCGTTGATTTTGCTGTAAGTCATGGTGACTGTATTGCCGTCACCTTCGAGCTTACGAGTGAGACCGTCATAACCAATCCACACTTTGTGTTTTTTGCCATCTTCTTCTGTTTCGAGGACGAGGCACTCTACGTTGTCGATTTTCTCCGTACCAACGGTTTTGGTTTTGCCGTCTTTTTTGAAATCAGTAGGAGTGAAGGATTTGGGGCCGTCGACGCTTTCTTCGTTGTAGGGCATTTTCATACAGTTTTTGCCCATACAGGTGTATGTGGCTTTACCAGCAACATCAACGATGGTCCATCCCATGTTGGTAGCCATCTTGAACTTGAGCATTTGGCCTTCTTTGAGTTTGACGATTTGGTTCACCTGTGGACCATTTGAAGTTTTGATGGTGACTTCATAACTCTTGAGGTTTTTGTATTCATTGGCCAAGTCATCGATGGATTTGGGACCAAGACAGCCGGCGGCTACAAAAGCTAGAAGAGAGATTAATAGTAAGGGACGGTTGTTTTT
>CAZXTJ010000189.1:0-12731 GCA_964643655.1 uncultured bacterium | reverse complement strand
AGAGCATTGTAACTAACTTGGGAGTAATGACTTCAGGAGTGACAGCAACAGTAGCCACAGTACGACGGTATTTCTTTGATGGTCTTTTGTTTCTCTCTTTAAGAGAGATTGACTTTATATCAGCCAACAATTCCGCGTAGTTGTCATAGCGGTTTTCTGGGTCTTTATCCATCAGTTTCTCGATGACTCGATAGAGCTTTTCTGGCAGTCTCTTACGCAGCTGATGTAAAGGTTTGGGATCGTGATAGACATGGCTGTAAAGGAGCTCTGTGACTGTTTCTGAATAAAAAGGAAGCTTACCACTGAGAAGATAATAAAAAGTGGCTCCCAAAGAATACATGTCGCTCTTGAAATCCACTTCTTCAGCGCAAGCTTGCTCTGGTGAAATGAAATTCGGAGTGCCTATGATAGTGTTTCCAGCAGTTAAACCATTGGACTTGTCAATGGAGCGAGCCAAACCAAAATCAGTGATTTTCAACAAACCGTCAGGCCGTAGCAACAAATTCGAAGGTTTGATGTCTCGATGGATGTGACCAGCTTCTGCTGCAGCAGCCAGACCTTTGGTCGCCTGTTCGAGATAGTCCAAAGCATTTTTTGTCGACAAGGGTGCTTTTAAATCAGCTAGTGATTTACCAGGTACATACTCCATAGCAATAAATGGCAGACCACTGAACTGACCAAAATAATTTACAGATACGATGTTTTCGTGATCTATCGAGGCCGCGGTGCGAGCCTCTATCTTGAAGCGTTGGCGTGCAATTCTATCTTCGCGTAGTGTCGGACGGAGGAATTTGAGAGCTACAGGATGGCCAAAGTTCTCGTTGATTGCTTTAAAAACTATTCCAACACCACCTTGGCCTATTTCACCCTTTAGCTCGAAGTGATCGATTTTGGCTGGTAAGAGCATTTCATCATTTTGGATGGTTACCTGACATTCACATTCGTCGAAGATGTCATAGTTCATTGCGGCACTCCATCTTGCCCAAATTTGTTTACAACCACACTTATGCAAAGGGTGTACCAGCTATGGCAGGCAGTGTTTATGCTGCATTGGATGAGATAGAGTGTTCATCTATTGCGCAGAGCGTTCAGCTTATGAACAAAAAAGCTGCGCTGAGCGCAGCTTTTCTCTGAAAAGTTGGGATCAGCGACGACCCCAATTGAGTTCTTTCTCTCTGTCCGTTCTCAAATCGGTGACGAGAATCTTGTTCACCTTCGTGTTCATTAACTTGTCACTGTCGTCACCGTACACTTGCTGGAAATAGCCCATTTTTCTAGCAAGAGCTTTCTGAGCTTCTGCAACATACTTCTTTGAGATTTTCTTTTCGAAGAAGTCGATTTCTTTATATTCCCGTTTGGGCATGAATGCTCGCCACTCGAATGAACCACCATTGTCATATTCGAGTACTACGAGAACTTCATACCTTTCAGAGGAAGAAGCAGCAGAAGCTCCAAGTATCTGGGACAGTGACGTCATGGCTTCCCGTCCCTGAGGAGTATAGGCAGCCATTGCTATGAGTAAGATGGCTGCCATGACTGTGAGAACCCTCTTCTTAGTGGAAGATCCTTCTGTCACGACTCATCACCTCTTTCCATTTCCTGTAATCATGAACTTAAGTCACCCATCTGACAACGGGTCCCGAAGGAAAATTCATGTTACAAAAAACTTGCCAAAGTGTATGAGTCCCTTAGAAATACTGGGGATGGTTTGTTTTATAGTCCTCGAAAGAGCCTACTGGCGTCTGATGTGCATCAATCAGTGCCTGATTTTGCAGCAAAGCCATTTCATTGGCTGTTGGTGGTGCAGGAGGCAGCTCAGCTGTCAGAGCATTGGCTGTTGAGCCTGCAACTTTGAGAAATGGGCAGCCCTGAATGACCATGCCCAAATACCAGTTGTCATCATTTCTACCTGCACTGTTGTACCAGATTGTGAAGGCTTCTCCCCAAGAATGACCAGTAGCAAGGGCATTGTGGAAAAAGTAGGGATCGTAGACTCCACCAGTTTTGGTTGTTCCAAAGACTGCCAGTCCAAAGTCAGAAGCAAGATAAGTAGCACCAAGATTTGGTTCTGTGAAGCGTGCAGCTGAACAATCATAGAGGTTATAGAAAGAAGCCCGCACATTGGCTGTTTTGACTTCACTCGTATTCATTGTTTGATAACTACTATCAACTTCAAAGTACAAGCTTGAAGGGGAGGAGTGTATCCACTGATAGACGAATTCAGCGCCAACACTGCTCATGAAGCCTGAATATGCTGCTTTGGTCGTGTTGCTAGTACTTTCATAGATAGTCAGATTTTGATAGATGTCATAGAGCCTAAAGTCATTGGACCTACGATAATCCTGCCAATCATCATCTTTGAAGATAAATGCTCCCTGGGCGACGAAAGAGCCGTTACGACGGTAATCGACAGCTTTTGCCAAATAACTGTTTATGCTCGAACTCGTACCTGTTATTCGAGAGACTGGAACATCGACGGTGAGCAGCGAATGGCCGTCATAGATACCATTGTTGTTGGTGTCTTCCCATGTAGGGTAGAGAGACATCAAGAATATGTCACATGGGAATTGCTCGAAAAATGAGCCAGATGAACCGAAATCCGCTGTTTGTTCGTACCAGGCGGAAGGTAAGTCGCCAACTAGCAATACAGCTCCGATAGGTGTTGTGCCATTTGTCGTTCTGATAGCTGCTCGAAGGTCTTCAGCTGTTCCACTAGACCAAACGATGGTCTGTGCGCTGTATCCATCTTCACTCAAAGCAGTCGTGTAAGTGTCCAAAGATGCTGAAATGGCCTCAGCAACAGAGTCTTCGACGACGATGAGCAGGTTGTTAGATTGATTTGTTGCAGAATAGAAAGAGGTGGAGGACCCAAGAGAGTCACTTCCACCTCCACCGCCGCAACCGGCGGTCAAAACCATGACGAGAACGAGTAGGGCAGCTAAGTGTCGCATCTGAGACCCTCCTGGGGTCGAGTTCGATTAGTAGTGTGTCTTTGTTGTGTATCTGGCGAACTCAATGCAGATGCTGTGCCACATATGAAAAGGGCTCTCTTGGCTGAAGAGAGCCCTTTTATATATTGGGTGGCTAGTCTTCTACTAGTGCAGAAGACGAAAAAGTTGTGGCTTTATGCCTTATGAAAGACCAATGACTTTACCATCATCCAATGTGTCCATTCCCAAATAAGATGGTTCTTTGGGTAAACCTGGCATACGCAGGACATCACCTGTCAAAGGCACGATGAAACCGGCTCCAGCAGCTATTTCAATTCCACGAACTGTGATGATGAAATCTTTGGGCCGTCCCAAGAGTTTGGGGTTGTCAGAGAGTGATTTAGGCGTTTTGGCCATACAGACGGCTAGCTTGTCATAACCCAACTTGTAGATAGTCTTCAAATCACGTTTACCCTCGTTGGTATAGTCCACATGTTGTGCACCGTATATTTCGCGGGCAATGGTGGCGATTTTATCCTCTGGAGACATGTCATACTCGTAAAGAGGTTTGAGGGGAAGTTGGCAGCCCTCACACATAGTATCGAGACATACTTGCGCCAGTTCTTTTCCTCCCTCACCACCATTGGCAAATACGTCACTAATGGCGGCAGGAACTGACAATGATGAACACTTGTCCTTGATGGCGGCTAGCTCTTTGTCTGTGTCTGTGTGGAAGCGGTTTATGGCCACAACAACAGGCACTTGGAACTTGCCAATGTTTTCAATGTGTTTTTCCATGTTGGCCAAACCTTTTTGGATGGCTTCCACATTTTCTTTGCCCAGATCTCGCTTCTTCACTCCGCCGTGCATTTTTAATGCACGGGCTGTGACGACCAATACGCATAGTTCAGGTGCAAATCCTCCTGCGCGGCAAGTGATGTCGAAGAACTTCTCCGCTCCCAAATCAAAACCGAAACCCGCTTCTGTTACGACATAATCAGTATGGGCCAGAGCCATTCGAGTGGCCAGAATAGAGTTCGAGCCATGGGCGATGTTGGCAAAGGGACCGCAGTGGATGAAAGCTGGTACACCCTCCAGTGTTTGTACTAAGTTTGGGTAGATGGCTTCTCTCAGTATGAGTGTCATGGCGCCTGCCACTTTTAACGACTCTGCTGTGATGGGTTTGCCATCATATGTCAAACCAACCAATATTTTGGATAAGCGATGGCGCAAATCGTCATAATCGTGTGATAGAGCCAAAATGGCCATGACTTCGCTAGCTGCGGTGATATCAAAATGTGTCTCTCGAGGAACACCCATGGTTCGGCCACCAAGACCAATGATTATTCGTCGTAGAGCTCGGTCATTCATATCCATGACGCGGGGGAAGACTATTCTGCGGGGATCTAAATCAGAGAGTTTGTGTTGATAGACTGCATTGTCCAATGCAGCGGCAAGAAGGTTATGAGCGGCTTGGACGGCAGCAAAATCGCCATTGAAATTCAGGTTGATGTCTTCCATAGGTATTACTTGTGAATACCCACCACCAGTGGCGCCGCCTTTCATACCAAATAGAGGTCCCATAGATGGTTCACGGAGGGCGATGGAGACATGTTTGCCCAGTTTAGCCAAACCTTGGCCAAGGCCAATTGTCGTTGTCGTCTTACCTTCGCCAGCAGGTGTGGGTGTAATGGCTGAAACGAGAATCAGCTGGCCCTCTTTGCGGTTTGTCCGCTCAATGGCACGATAGTGAACTTTTGCTCGGTGATAGCCAAAGGGAATGAGATCTTTGGGTTTGAGACTAAGGTCGTGGGCCAAGCGGCCTATGGGTTTTGGTCTAACGGAATTGGCAATTTCAATATCAGTAGGGAATTTATTGGTCATCTCTAATCCTCCAGTTCGCGCCATAGAGTGAACTACGACAAAGGGGAGTGTGAAGGAGAGCCCCCGACCTTACAGTCTACTTCGTTACTGAGTCATCTTGTCGAGGATGTAGGTGTGAATGTCGTCTGGCTCAGGGATGTTGAATAGTGTGTAAGCCAGCGATTCCTTGGGCACGTTCTGGCTATGGCCGCCGCCAACTCCAATGCCCATGTTCACTCCAAAAAGTGAAGCGCCAACTCCTAGGCCACCACCGGCCATATTAGCTCCTGCGCCTATTCCTGAGGCTGTGAGCGGAACTATGGACCCAAAATTCAGTATTGAGCCAAGAAAGCTCTTCTGCAAAATGAGGTCGTTGATTTTGGAATAAGCCAGAGAACGTTCACTATGCCATAAGCCGTGGGAAGTAATGACTATTCGCCTATTAGTGACTATGTATGTGTGGCATTGGCGGTACCACTCTGTACCCATTGTTCCTAGGATACCGAAAGCAAGAACGACAAGGTTCTCGATATTGTTGATGTAACTGGCAGACCCTTTCACACCAACTGCGGTGAACTCTTTGAGGTATATGCCCAAACCACCAGCGAGAATGATCCAAATAATCCAGCGCAATGAGATGCGACTGACAGCAATGACAATGGCTGGAATGATAAGGGCTAAAGACCAGACGATAAGGTAAATGGAGTTGTGCGAAAAGTTACCTGCAAGATGGTGCAGTATTGCCTTCCTTTTCATCATGAAAAAGACGCTCGTGGCGATGAAATAGAACCAAATCACGTATAGTTTGTACATTCCAAGGACATGGGGATGTACAGCACGAAAGACTTCTTCTTCATTCAGTAGCTGAACACCGCTAAATCTAACTTTATCGTTACCCACAAGGGGCTCCTTTCTTTTGTTTTAATTTTATACCCCCTCACTTCTTAGATACATGAAGAAGGAAAAAAATTACGAAAAAAAATCGTAACCCGCCATACCGTTAGGCGACTAACCATTTCGTGAGCACCGACAAACGACGGTGACAAAACGGAGGAGAGAGAAATGAGAAGCTTAACAATCGTAGCACTGCTCGCACTCATTTTCACGACAGTAGCCAATGCAGAAATGACAGTAAAAATAAAATCACCACAAACTATTCGAGTTTTTATGGATGGCAGGTACAAAGGTTTCGCTCCAATGAAATTCCAAAACCTTCCAGTAGGTGAACATGAACTCGAAGTAGAAAATGTTGATACGAAGGAATACAAAATCTTCAAAATCAGCGTCTCAGCAAAGGAAGATGTCGTACGCACCTATCACATCAACTTCAAAGGAAAAACACGCGTACAAGAGCGTGTAGTGCTTCACAGAGACTTTGTGGCAGCACCAGTGATGTGTGGCCGTCGCCAGCCTCCTCCACCACCTGTAGTGGAAGTGCAGCCCACTTATTATCCACCGCAGTCTCCAGCACCTGTGTACACAGAACGACGTGTCGTTCATCGTCCTACACGGCACAAAGTGCGCCGACGTAATGCCATCTTGGCAGCTGGCGTTGCCAACGAAATGTTCAACGACGGGCGCCGTCGCAAGGACGTACGCAAAGGTGCTATCGCAGCAACAATACTCAACGAGATATTAACGAGATAAACATCCGCTCGCCCCCCCGACGGAGACACCCCGGTCCCATGGTGGGATCGGGGTGTCATATTTTTTAATATTGCTTAAGCTATTACGCGTACGCTTCTGACCTGACCTCTGTCGTCTTCTCTTGGTATGAATTCGACGAGAGCGCCTATCAATTCTGTTGGGATAGCGTCCTCTATCTCTGAGCAGTGGCAGAAAACGTCGTTGTCTTCGCCATCAGGTCGAATGAACAGATAAGTACCTTTTCTGCTCAGCGTGGTTATTACACCGGTCTTTTTCAACACACACCTAACTCTCAACTAATATGAGAGTCAATTATAACAAAAAACCGGTAAATCAGCCAGTTTTTGTAAGACTGAGCTTAGAGGAAGTCTTTGTAAGACTTTTTCTTTGGTTTTGCCGCAGCAGGGGCTTCGGTTTTACCTGGTTGTGCTCCAGCAGGAACTGCTGCCACATTACCAACAGGGCGTTTGAAGATCAGGTAGTTTCCGTCTTTACCACCGGGACAGATGAGATCCCAGCCATCACGACCCAATTTATTCAAAGAAGCTTCGTTAGTAAAAAGTTCGATTTTGTATTCGTAAGATATCATTCGTAGCTTCCTCCTTTTTGTTTTTGGTACCTCTCATGAACCAGGAATGGCCTTCCCTGTCAAGAGTAGAGGGCGGCAACCATCACTATTGGGTGGAGTGTGCGAACTCCAGTGGCCGCTGCAAGCTGCAATCTACAGGCAGAACATTCACTCAAAACGATAGTTGCTTTGTGGTCTCGAATTGCTTGAAAGACAGGCTGGCCGACCTTTTGGGACAGTTCGTAGCCAGGTTCACTGGCTGACAGACCAAATGTTCCTGCCATGCCACAGCAAGAAGTTGGCAGCAGAGTTACTTGATAACCAAGTTTGGCCAATAATTGTAGTGCTACCTCTTCGTCCTTGCTGCCACGTAAATGACATGGGCGGTGGTAGACTATTGATTCTGATGAGCGGGCCTTTTCCGTTGGCCAAGGAAGAGCACCATCTTCAAGTCTCTCCAAGAGAATTCGCAGCAGAGAAACAGAAGCTTTGGCCATGGCTTTGGCTTCATCAGAATTACCCAACAAGATGGGATAGTCCTCTTCAACAGTCTTTTGAGCCGTTGGTTCAGAAAAGACTAGCGGTGTTCTTGGCCCCAAATGCTGAGGGACGAAAGAAGCAACTTTTTGGGCCACTTCTTTAGCCGTTTGTGCGTCACCTCTGGCAAGTGCAGGTGCACAGGCTACCAAGGCTGGGCTCGTAATGGGATGGAAACCAGCTCGTTCGAGCATTTCCATACAGATATTACCCAAGCTGGGCTCACACATGGCTGCATAAGTATCAGGGAAATATATTGCTTCGTTTCCGGTCTCAGTCTGCTTTTCATTTATACCAAAGGGGGCAAACTGAAATATGGGAGCGTCACTTGCGATATCAAGTATTGGAGAAAGCAGCAAGCGTGCGACTTTCATCCGACTAACCTGCCCACCAAACCAGGCAAATGGTTGCAAAACTCGGGGCAGGGGAGCAGCGAGCAGAGATAGGACTCTGTCTTTTAGGGGCATTCCCGTACGTTTTCTTAAATATGCACGCAGTTGTCGGACAACTTGCGGTGTTTCGACGAGAGATGGACATTCCTTTGCGCAGAGTCCACAACCCAAACAATAGGCGAATTTGTCTAGCAGTTCATTTGCCCTGTCCACATTGATATCTAGATTGCGGCTGAGGATGGCCTGGGCAAGCGCCATTTTCCCTCTGGGAGAAGCTTCCGGTAGACCAGTAGCTTTATATAAGGGACACATTTTAACGACTTCAGAAGGAGTCGTACATTTGGAGCAGCCGTGACATTTTTCGATTACCTCGGCCAGTTCCTTGGCTGAGCCGCCAAAGGGAGGTTCAATGGGCCGTCGCTGATAATCTGGACCACGTTCGAGAGCAGAGGTCATGGAAGTATCACGACCACGGGCTATGATACCTGGATTGAGTAACTCGTTCTTGTCAAAGAGTAGTTTTGTCTCTTCGATGAGTGAATAGGCTTCTCCGTAAAACTTGGGCAGATAGGGAGTACGCAGTCGCCCATCACCATGTTCACCACTAATGGAGCCCTTCAATTCTGCTACTAGCTCGAAGACTTCATCACCAAGTCTCTCCATGAGGTCAACGTCAGATTGTTTTCTCAGGTCCAAAATGGGGCGAGTATGGAGGTTGCCGTCACCAGCATGGCCGTAAACAGCGCTTTCGACGCCAAAACGACCAAAGATGGCGTGAAGCTTCTCCAAATAGGTTCCCAAATTATCGGGACTTACTGATACATCTTCGATAAAAGGTGTGATGCGTCCAGGACCTGGAAGGGTAAACAGTAGTGGTAAAGCTGCTCTTCGCACTGACCACAACTTGTCTTGGTCCATTTCGTCTTCAGCTTCGAGGAAGAGAGTAGCCAGCGAGTTTGGTCCACCAAAGAGCTCGCGCAATTTGGCAGCTGCAGCTGCGGTCTCTTCCTCTGTGCCGTCCACTTCGACGAGGAGTTGCGCTTCTGTGCCTTGTGGAATATAACGGTGCAGGTCTTCTCTAGTGCGGCGTACGAGCTCGAGAAATGGTCTATCCATGACTTCAACAGCACTAGGTTCAAGTGGGAGAAGCAAGCAGACTGCTTGACTCATGGCTTGGAGAGAAGAGAAGTTCAGCAGGGCCAATCGACGGCTGCGGGGAAGGGGGGCAAGAGCAAGAGTCGCCTCTGTCACCAACCCGAGCGTTCCTTCAGAGCCTGTGAAGAGTGCAGCCATGTTCATTGTGCCATCGTCATGCAATAATCGCTCTAGACGATAACCACAGCAGTTTTTGGGAGCATTGGGCAAGTGTTGGCGAAACTTATCCATACCCTTGTCCAAGATGTTATCAAGGCCTGCAAGTAACTCACCCAGTTTCGAACCTGTGGCTCGAGGTCCTTTGGGGATCTTTTTTGCCTGAAAAGGCCCCAAAGCTGGCACAACAGTTTCCAGGGCGAGAACATAATCTATCGTCGCCCCATACTTGACTGAGCGAGCACCTGAGGAATTGTTGGCAATCATTCCGCCCAGAGAGCAGTAATCGCCAGAGGCGGGATCTGGGGGGAAAAAAAGGCCATAACGTTCGAGTGATTTGTTCAGATCAGTGTGCACAACACCTGGTTGAACACGGACCACCTTCTTGTCTGGCAAAACTTCAACGATTTCTGTGAGAAAGCGACGAAAGTCAACTACCAAACCTGAGCCCAAGCAGGCACCAGTCAATCCAGAACCAGAACCACGGCCATGTAAGGTCACGCCATTGTTCTGAGCCCACTCCATGATGATGGCTACATCACCACCATTACGAGGGTAAGCTATGCCCATTGGATCAACGCGGTAGATGGAAGCATCACAAGCGTACATCGCTCGTTCAACGGCTGACGCACGCACTTCCCCTTCGATTTTAGCGGCAAGAGAAGCAAGAAGTGAGTTCACGGTGTCAAATCCCTCGACAAGAAGATGAATGGTGGTCGGTCGTCATGGTGGAAGACACTGAGGGGGACCATGACAGGATCGGGTCCCTGAACAGTGAGACGACCAAACATGGCTTCGAAGCGACCGTAAATCAGATGGTGGCGAAAACGAGCCTGAGCCCCATCAGAGAAGGACATATCCAATCTCAGCATGGCGTTTTCGCTGTCTACCAAATATAAGTCCCGTAAGGTGGAATAGGCACTATTGAAGGAAAGCATGGTGTAAAAGTCTGTTGGTGCGAAGACATTTGAGCGAAAACCCTTATAACGAGCGACGAGCTGGCTGAAACTGTTGGGTACGAAGTTCATCACTTTCGCAACGAATTCCTCGTTCAGAGGTTCTGTATAAGTCTCTTTGAAGATAATCCTTTGGGGAGGAAAATCAGGCACCAAGAGCCCTTTATCCACAACTATTACTTGGGAAGCACGCGTATCACCCTGATTCTTTTCAGGAGCAACTAGGGGATCTATTGGAGAGTCCGTACGATAGAGTATGCCTCTTTCAGGGTCGAGGTAAAACTCACGAAGGGTAATACCCTTACCATCACTTCTCCATCGTTCTTCGCCAACTTTGATGAGATGGATGTTTTCTATTGCTTCTAACTCGTTTTCTTTCCACTTCTTGCCACTGAGCTCTTCATAAATGCGAGCGTCATCGAGACGTCCTCTGAAGTAAGTCTTCACAGCTTTACAGGTGAAGATTGCTTCGGTGACAGCTTCAGATACTTCTCTTCCGCTGCTGCCATCAACTTCATCACTTTCACCAGCCATTAGTGCAGTGCGGAGTCGACCCAAAACGATGGACAATCTCTTCAAGTGCCAATATCGAAGAGCTTCAATGATGTTTTTCAGCGTCTTTAAATCATCAGGAGTTGCTGCAGCACTTCCACGGTGAGCAATCTTTGTCAGGAACAATGTTGCTCGTTGCAGTGTTTTTAATATCTTGTCTCTATCTGCTGAGCCTGCTGTCACTTCCGCTATCCTTTCAGCGCTTCGAGGGCACGTTGGATTGCGCGTTTTTCATTGAGACTCTTACAAGTGGCCAATGCCTCTTGCAGAGGTCCAACAGCTTCAGGATTACCAATGAGAGCTAGTGAATTATAAGCTTCAAAGCGAATCTCTCTGTTGATGTCGTTCAAATATGGGGTTAACAAAGGAACGGCTTCAGTTGCACCAATGGCACCCAAGCTCTGAACAACAGAGCGGACAACCTCGAGACTCTCCTGCTCTCGTTGCAACAACCTGATGAGCGAGGGGATAGCGCGAGCATTGTTAACTTTGCCCAAAATAAGGGAGGCGTGGTAACGAACTGTCCAGTTGGGATCGTCCAACTTGTCGATGAGGGGATCAATAATCGCATCACCGAGTTCGACCAAACGCATCGTTATATCCCTGTCAGCAAAACCTGTGTCTCGCAGCATGACAGAAATATCGCCAGATACGAGCAAATCAGGAGCTGGGTTACCTAGAAGCCTCAACATTGCATCAAATGTTGACGGATCTGCGAATTCGACGAGGATCTTGAGTACCTCACTACGACACTTGGGATCGGAGAGCATTGTCAGCAGAGTGGGAATAGTGCCAGGTCCCTCATCAATAATCACTTTGTGAGCCTGTTCAGCTGTTTTGGGATTACCCAATTGCCTGAAAGCTACTTCGACAGGTGGCGTTCCGCTGTGGAAGTCTGCCAGAGCCTGTTTGGAAGTAGGGCCACCAATGTTGAGCAGCAAATCTTCTGCAGCAAGGGAAACACCTTGGTCTGGTACGAAAAGGTACTCTGCCAATACTTCAATGAGAGGTTCGCCAAAATCGAGAAGGCGAGGTTTTATCTCGTGGTCAAAATCGTATTGCCGGCCACTTGAGCAGAAATCGAGGAAGAGGTGACCCAAATATGCAGTAAATCGGCAATCACCTGTGAGAGGCACTCTCGGCAATATGTAATAATTCAGAGCGTGCAGTTCATCGAGGCTGAGAGTGGTTGGATCGCGATTGATTGCTTTCCAAGGATCGTGGAACATTTCTAGTCCCTGAAAGCCCCAAAGCTCGACGAGACGATCTCTTGCTACATCTGCCACTTCAGGATCTGGATCAAAGGCAGCTTCGATATAGATGTCCTCAAAAGGATCGCCTGAAAGGTGAATTATCTTTTCAAGATTGCCTTTACGAATGGACCGGCTCTTTCCGTAAAGAGCGTCATTGACCATGGGCTCGAGCAAAGTAAGCGTCTCATACCGGCCAATGTCCCGCAAGGCTGTGAGTGTGAGGTGGTGGACTTCTCTGTCTTCTGAGTTGAACTCAGCAAGGATATACTTCCTGTCCATCTCACCAGCTTTGAAAAGCTCGATTTTTGCATAAATACGAAGGATGTGGTTTTCCACGTCAGCCATTAAACGACGTAACATTTTCACATCGTGTGAACCTGCAGAATAAAGAGCCAAAGTAGCATAACTGGCGACTACTTCATCTTCATCCTTTTCTAGTTCTTTCAATATGCCCACTTCATCTTTACCTGGTTTCACCAAACGCATGTGTCGGGCCAACTCACGTCTTTGTGTTGGCGTTTCTGCCTCATCAAAGACCGTATAAATATGCTTGGCGTATTTTGCAGGCTCAGACCTGATTATGGGACTCACAATATTGGCGACGATTGGATGTCCCATATGTTTGAGCAATAGTAGTCGTGCGTCTTCATTGGACAAAGTAGTGAGGAGCTGCGCACCAGATTGTTGTAAGAGGCGGTTCCTACGTCCAATGAGCATAGAGC
>CAZXTJ010000188.1:0-12769 GCA_964643655.1 uncultured bacterium | reverse complement strand
CTCTTGGATTCAGCCCACATTCAAGAATCAAAAGCCAGATGGTTGAAGCGAAAGGGCCGACGTAGGGGAATGCGCCACAAACCTCCTCTTTACACGACTTACGATGCCAAAAGATGTATAGAGGATTTCCTTGGTCACCCTTATGGAAAGAGTTTTGATCTTGCTGATGGCTCTTTGAACATCACTCTCCACGACGCTGGCCACATCCTCGGTTCAGCAACTATTGAAATCCAAGCCCAGACTGATGAAGGCCCAAAAACCATAGTCTTCTCAGGCGACATTGGTAATGCTTTGGCACCAATCATAGGTGATCCCCAGAGCCCAACAAAAGCAGATTACCTCGTCATCGAATCTACCTATGGAGGACGCCATCACGGTCCTCCAGCCAAAAGAAGAGACGAACTCAAACGTGCCACTTTGGAGACAATAAAAAAAGGTGGCCGACTGATCATTCCTTCTTTTGCCATCGGTCGCACACAAGAGCTTCTCTATCTATACAATGACCTCGTAGAGTCAGGAGAACTTCCCCGCATCCCCATTTTCCTCGATAGCCCAATGGCTGTCAGAGCAACTTCAGTCTTCGCCAAACATGGCGAGTGTTACGACAGTGAAGCCAAAGCTTTTGTAGACGAAGGAGACTTGCTCTTTGATTTCCCAGGACTGCAACTCATAGAAAGTCGCGAAGACTCCTGTGCTCTCAACAGACTGAGAGGACCATTGGTAATCATCTCTGCTAGCGGAATGTGTACGGCAGGTCGTATTCAGCACCATCTTAAACACCATCTCTGGCGTTCTGATACGACAGTGCTTTTTGTGGGTTATCAAGCCGCAGGTACCTTGGGACGAAGGCTGCTCGATGGCACTAAAACAGTACAGATATTTGGCGATCGTATTCGTGTGAGAGCCAAAGTGGAGGACCTGGGAAGTTTTTCAGCCCATGCTGATCACGACGGTTTGATGGAGTGGGTCAACAAAGTGAATGGTGTGAGCAAAATCTTCCTCGTCCACGGAGAAGAAGATGCCCTTTTTGCCCTGGAAGATGCACTGGGCAAAAAGAAAGAAACACTTCCTTACGTGCCTTCTCTTGGCGAAACAATTGAGCTCATCAAAACAGAGTCTGTCGTAGACTTGAGAACGGCTCGCGAACTCCCATCTGGACCAGATCTCGACGTAAATCTGGCATTGGCCAATGAACTTGCCCAATTTGAGCGAAGCGTCGAAGCTGCTGGAGACAAATTGACAGATCTCGTAGCCGCTCTAGAGATATGGGCCACAGAACATGAAGACAAGGTAGAGGCCGTCAGAGGTTGTGCCCACGTCCTCGAAGGTGTCGTGGCCAATCTGACTGCCTTGGGTTTAGAAGGAGTGGAAGGCACCGAAAGAACTATTACCAATTTGGCCAAAGAGCTTGCTGCCACCTCTCCTGCTGGAGGTGACGAAGCCCTGGCTGCTTTGGACAATGTTCGATCGACCTTAGCCGATGCTTCTGAGAGTGCTGACGATTTGTTG
The DNA here is from genome assembly GCA_964643655.1 of uncultured bacterium. GTDB lineage: Bacteria > Muiribacteriota > UBA6191 > CAZXTJ01 > CAZXTJ01 > CAZXTJ01. The sequence goes on along the minus strand of CAZXTJ010000188.1, from coordinate 11,260 downwards.
GAGGCCCTATAAGATGGCGGACCCCTTTGTGGCCGCAGAGGAAGAGACCAAATCACGATGGTTTTGGCCCATCGTCACCTTTCTCCTGACGCTTTTACTCTATGTGCACACACACTGCCCAACTCCTTATGGAGACTTTGATTCTCTCGAACTCTCTGCTGCAGTGGCAGCTGATGGTTTGCCCCATCCTGGCGGTTATCCCATCTATCACCTCTTGGGTAGACTCTGCCTGGCTCTATCGCCTTATGAAGCCGCGCAAACGCTCAACTTGATGTCAGCCCTTTTTGGTGCCCTCACCGTTTTTGTGTTCACCTTGTTTCTGGGGCAACTGTTAAAAGAGCAGCACATTGCTGCTTTGGGTGGATTGCTCTTGGCCAGTGCCGTTGACTTCTGGCGACTCAGTGTCGTTGCTGAAGTTTATACACTGCACACCTTCTTGATAATGCTCTTCATTTTCTTGTTAAAAAAGTGGGTCGACGAACAAGAAGAGGCTAACCTGTTTGCGGCTGCTTTTGTTTTTGCTGCTGCTCTGGGCAACCACGCAACAGCCATCTTTTTGTTTCCTGCAGCAGTCATCTATTTGTTTTATAACCGGTCTTTTCCCAATGCAGGAATGACTTTCCTCTGCGCTCTCTTGGTCGTTACTATCGCCCTTTCTGCTTATTTTCTCTACTTACCGGCCTTGGCTACTTCTCCCCAGGCAGGGCCATTCTCTTTGCTCTTGAACACGAGCGAAGGCGGAAGACCCTCTGTCTCGGCAATTTGGAACTACATCACTGGCAAAGTCTATCGAGAACAACTATGGTCTTGGGATAATATGGCTGCCGGCTGGACAAACATCATTGGCCACACTCTCGTTCAATTTGATAGCTGCCCCTATGTGCCACATAATGTTTCTCACTGGAGCGAAGGAGTGTTGGCCCTTTTACATAATCTGCTCTTGTTGGCCACTATCCTTGGTGTAATCTTTCATTTTCAAGGTGAAAGAAAGAGCTTCTTCCTTTGGGCTCTCCTCTTCCTCTTCTTTTCCTTCTTTTATGCTGGCATGGGAACCATGGTCGATGATCTCGACAGTATGTATCTTCCCATTTATATGTGCCTCGCACTATGGGCCACTGTGGCGCTCAAAGCTACATTGCTTCTGTTGAGGGACAATGGTCGTTACAAATCCATCATTTGTCTGAAGATTGTTCTCTGTCTCCTTATGGCAGGCAGAATTCATTGGGCATATCAGCATTGCAACATGGCCAACTATAAAATCATGGATGAAACTTTGGCTTGCGCACTAAAGAGCATTCCAGCCGACTCTACCGTCATAGCAGACTTTCAGAATGCCATGTTGTTACGCTACGGCCAAGTAGCCAGGGGGCTACACCAGAGTTTGGAAGTCGTGCCCTATGGTCTGGTGACGACAGCCTTTCAAAACGTATACGAAGTCAAATCTCTGTCAGCCCTCTATAAGAACTGGGCATCTCGAGTAGATTTGGCTCTTCGCATGCGGCCAAGGGGTGTATACACGACTTTGTGTAATCCCCGATATTTGGCTGACTATTCCATCGAACGATTTAAAAGGACTGCCACTAACGACATTTACAAGATTGGCCCAGTACCTCTACCGACTTTCGTCGACAAAATACCGCAGAAAGCCATTCCAGTAGACAAAACCTTTGGTTCACTCCATTTGGCTGGCCTCGTTGTTTCCACGAAACCAATCAAAAGTAATGGACAGTTCGATGTCACCTGCTATTGGCGAAAAACAAAGTCTCCGTCTAGGGCATATGTGTTCGTTGGCGTAACAGGCCCCAATTCTGCCCAGCTGAGGAGAATGTCTTCAGCTGACAAAGGACCTTGGTTACTCTGGCGTATTGGTCGTGGTATCACCTCTGACAAATGGTCGGCACCTTATCTTGTGGAGAAACGGCATATCTTTTTGCCCCATGAAGCTAGCCCATTGAAATTTACAGGAGGAAAATATGGCCTAGCTTTATCGCCTCCACCGAGAATAGTTGAAATTACTCGTCCAGTAATAGTTTGTAGTTTTAACGTCGTCCAGGCTGATAACGAGCAACCCAATCCCTAGCAGTTTTGGTATAGCTCAGTCTGAATGGAGGTGGAGGACCAAGAGTTCTTAGACCACGTCTTTGTGATTTGGCTACTCTCAGACTCTGCTTCCGTTTCTGTACTGCTTCTTTCAAGGAGCGACGTCTATCAGGTGCAGTAACAACCTTTTTGAGACTTTTTCGTTTACTTTTGCTAGCCTTTTTCAGATTAGAGCGACGAGCAACACTGCTGGGAATGATGGCTCTTGCTTGTCTAACCTGTCTAGTACTCTCGCGGCGAAAACCTGTCGCTATTGAGGGGCCGCTGAGCAAATTAGCCAGGGCTGCTCTTTGTTTTGCAGCCAAACCCGTTACTGAGTTTCTATTTTTAGCAGATGTTCTTTTCAGATTTTTTCTACGTTTTGCCGCAGCGTTAATCAAAGCAGCCTTACGAGGAGATGTAGGAGCTGAATAGTTGCTGGGGCGACTTTTCTTTCTCATATCGATAGTAATTGGTCTCACAACTGGAGCGCGGTGAATAACGCGACCATATCGAGAGAAAGGAAGATTGCGCTCTTGGTAATACTGACCAGTAGCAATTTGTTTGTAATTACCGGAAAGTCCTGGTAAACGCATGGCGAGAAGATTATTTGCGAAGAGTCCACTCATCGCGACGAGTAATAATGCATGTTTCCAATATGTCATGGGTCTGTCCTCCTGTATTTCACTGACAATAATAAGGAGGCCTCAAAGAACGTCAAGCCCTCATCAGTAAAGAGTCGCACATGACAGAAGAACCTTACGAAAAATACGCTAAAAACCGCGCCCAATGTACTCGAACGCGGTTTGGATTAGAGCCGAATAATTATTCGTTATCGCTCTGGGGGCTCTCAATACAGTTGTTACAGAGCCAATTCTCGCCACAGAGCCTGAGTCCGTTGAAAAAATCAACAGAACCGCAGCGCTCACAACTTGTCGAGTCTGAGAATAATACCTCTGACATCTAGACACCTAACCTTCGCGTGAATTTCAAAACCCTACATTATTATATAAAAAGAAGAGGCTCAAATCAACAAAAAACAGGCATAACAAAGCCTTTTTGTCGTCTTCAAACTTGGTTCTAAAACTATCTTTCAGCCAAAAGTGCCACGAGACGATTGGCCCCCACACTCTTCAGTTCATGTATCTCGAAATCGAGGGCTACCAAATTCTCAACAGCGTCATCCTGATAACTGATGCTATCAACGATGATGAGTTTTGAACCGCTCTTCATTTCTTTTGTCAATTCAGCGAGAAAACCAACAATACCAAATCTCTCGGCCTGCTTTTTCAAGACATCGATACAAACAATAGTCTTGAAAGCGCCAATATCAACCTTGTGAAGACTGTCACCGAGAACTTCGAGACCAAAGAGATAACAACCAAGCTCACGCAGAGGACTTGGCGGAGCAACGACTTTGGACAAACCAAGAGCGCTAGCTGTTGTGCCATTCCCTGTAATGAAAGCCACAGCCGGCTGCTCAATCCAAGGTTCGACTATCTCGACCAACTTCTCTTCACGACCGAGAGGATCAGGAATGGCACCGCTCATTCTGTCTGCCAAACATGTGGAAAACCACTCTGTGGAATGGAAAGAAACGAGCCGGGCGACGGCATTCTGAAAAGCACCTTCGCCTTTTTTGCTATCTACACGCCTCTCCACTTCGGACTGAAGGGCAGCATATGCCGCCGAGAGCGCTTTGACGGACTTACTGCCCTGACGTTTCTTACGAGCCATTCGCTCGCTCCACCTCTCTATGCTCTAAACCTTTCGACGAGACCGTCTAGGTTCTGTGCCTGTTCTGCCAATAATTGCACGGCTCGCGATATTCTCGCCACGCTGGCCCTTGATCTCTCCGTACCAGATGCCAAGTCTGCCACGGAACGAGAAATATCCTCATTGCCAGAGACTTGCTCTGAGGCCGAGTGTACAATCTCTCCCACTAGTTCAGAAGAGGCTTGTACGTTAGCAATAATTGCCTCCAAAGATCCAGAGGCACCATCAGCCAGTTCTTTACCTTTGTCAACTTTGCCACTCGTATCAGTGATGAGTTCTGAAATCTGTTTTGTCGCTTCGGCGGCTCTCTCGGCTAATTTCCTGATCTCGGCAGCGACAACAGCAAATCCAGAGCCATGCTCACCGGCTCGGGCAGCTTCAATGGCAGCATTGAGGGCCAATAAATTCGTCTGTGTGGCCACAGCACCAATAATGCCAACTATCTCGTTAATCTCTTTGGCTCCTTCAGCAATGTCGTTGATTGCATAAATGGCCTCATTGATTGCTTTCCCACCATGTTCTGCACTGGCCACGGCAAGAGCTGTTCTTTCACCTGCTGTGCGAGCGCCTTGAGCATTTTGCTCAATGAAACCAACGAGTCGCGTCGTCGTGCGTGCTGTTTCCTGCAATGAACTCGTCTGCTCGTTCATTCCTTCTGAGAGCTCGTCAATGGCAGCTGCAATGTCACCACTGGCCTCAGATAACTTCTCGGAAGCCTGACTAATCTCAGAGATGACAACACGCTGTCTTTCAATCATCTCATTGATTGCTTTGGCCAAATCGCCCAGCTCGTCTTCTCTATCCACTTCGACCTTGCAGTTGAGGTTGCCCCCTTCCACTAGCCGTACGACATCCATCATGGCAAAGAGATCTTCTCTCAAGCGGCGCACGAACAAATAACCCGAAATGGCAGCTACTAGCACGACGACAATGACAGCTGCAGCCAGATACCATCGATAGAGGCTTGAAAAACCGGGCCCAAATATACCAATGAGCCCTACACCAACGGAACAACTAGCCAACAAGAGGACTATCCAAAAAATGCGACGTCCAAGAGTCAATCGTTTGAGACTGTGTACGTTGGCCACCCCACCCCTCCGTCACAGCTTGCCAAGCGCACTTGTGTAATGAGCCTTGGCTTTTGAAGGATTACCTCGCTCTAAATAATAGTCACCGAGGTATTTATGTGTCTTCACATTATTCCTGTTGAATGAAAGTGAAACGTTGAGCAGCTGCGCTGCCAAAGAATAACGCTTTTGCCTCAGCACGCGAGCACCTGCAGACATAAAATAGTGAGAAACACTAATTTTGATTTTTGGGAAACGTGCTGCAATTTGACCATATAGCTTTTCGGAAACATCAAACTGATGTTTGTTGAAGGCCCGTTTTGCTGCTCGTGCTCTCTTGAGAGCAATGCGACTGTAAAGGTCACCCTTTTTGTGCAATTTGTTCAAATAGTCTTCCAAATCGAGGCCAACGCTATAATTTGGGAAGGCCTTCGAAGAGTTCGTATAAATCCTGATTTGCTCCAAACCTTTTTGCGTATCACCTTCTGCCAATAAAAGACGGCCTAGAACGAAGTTGGCTTCAGGCGCTGCTCCACCGGCAAAATTGATTGCCTCCTTGGCCAGGCTCCTAGCCTGTTTGTTGTATTTGCCATACCGCTGCTGCGCATAGGTCGCAAAGAGAATCCCTAAAGAAACCTTGGCTTTGCCGCTCAGTTGCGTGAGTTCACTGCGATGACTGGCCAACCAATTGGGAGCGTCAGCTGCCGTAACTGTTTTGAAAGCTGTGAAATAGCGCTGCCCTGCAGCTTCTGTCTTTTTCTGTTTCACATAAGCTCTAGCCAAGGTGAAATTGGCCACTGTACATTGAGGCTCACGGGCAACGACAAACTCCATCAATAGGCGAGTGGGCCACATATTGGTGCCGCTGAGAAACTTCTTACCAGTAGCTACAAGCTCGTTACGGAGAGCACGGTAGTTCTTGGCATTCTTTTCATTCCAAGCCAAATGACCCAAATGAGAAAGTGCATCCTTCACTTTTCCTGCAGCCAACAAACTGCGAGCTTTAGCGATGCGTTGTTTTTCCGTCCACTTTCTCTTTGTTGGTTTGGGCGTCGGTCTCTTTGTTGGTTTTGGCGTCGGTTTCTTCGTCGGTTTGGGCGTCGGTCTCTTCGTTGGTTTGGGCGTCGGTCTCTTCGTTGGTTTGGGAGTAGGTTTCACCGTCGGTTTGGGAGTAGGTTTCACCGTTGGTTTGGGAGTAGGTTTCACCGTCGGTTTGGGAGTAGGTTTCACCGTCGGTTTGGGAGTGGGTTTCACCGTCGGTTTGGGAGTGGGTTTCACCGTTGGTTTGGGAGTGGGGTTCACCGTTGGTTTGGGAGTGGGTTTCACCGTTGGTTTGGGAGTAGGTTTCACCGTCGGTTTGGGAGTAGGTTTCACTGTTGGTTTGGGAGTGGGTTTCACCGTTGGTATGGGAGTGGGTTTTTCAGTAGAAGGAGGAGAACCTGTGGACATGAGCATACTGTAATGGCCCAATATGAACCCTCCACCGAGCATGTCCGCAAATCCCTGTAAGGTCCAATATCCAAACAAAGCTGCAAATCCCAGTACACTCAATACAACGAGAGCTTTCAGGCGATTAAAGAGCGAAGCTCTTTCCCTCTGCTTGATCTCAGCAACCAAGGTGGAACGAGGGACCATTTCATCAAAGGGTTTCAGCTCAATGCCCAGAGATTCGTGTTTTTCCAGCCTATTCAAGTATTCGAGCATTTGCTCGGCAGATGAATATCTATCTTCTGGTTTCTTCTCTAGAGCTTTGAGGATGTATAGCTCCAGCTCTGGATCTACACGACGGTTGAATTCCCTAATGGAGGCTGGTTTTTCGTGTACATGTTTGTAACCTATGGAAATTGCATCATTTCCAGGAAAAGGAACACGGCCGGCAAACATCTCGTAAAAAACCACACCAACGGCGTAGAGGTCGCAGCGGTGTGTGACTTCCATACCGGCTTTAATTTGTTCAGGTGCCATATAAAATGGCGTTCCCAAGCTCGTCCCCGTACGAGTCAGGCTCTTGCCAAGGGCTTTGGCAATGCCAAAGTCAGATAGAATTGCTCGGCCATCTTCGTCGATCATTATGTTTTCTGGTTTTACATCACGATGGATGACCTGCTTTTTGTGGGCATAAGCGAGACCATTGAGTATATCTCGCATGATGGGCAAAGCCTCTTCGAAAGTGAAGACCGTTTTGGCAGTCGTCACCTCATCGAGAGGTTGACCGCGTATGAGCTTCATTGCAAACCAATGAATGCCATCGACTTCACCTACGGCATAAACTGCCACAATGTTGGGATGTTCCAATGAAGCAGAAATTTTTGCTTCTCTTTTGAAACGAGCGAGGAAATCTTCGTCAGCAGTAAAACTTTGGTGGAGTACTTTGACAGCAACATCTCTTTCGAGTTGCTCTTCGCGGGCGCGGTAAACAGTTGCCATAGCTCCGCGACCGAGGACCTCGATGAGTTTGAACCCGCCAAGGACCTTGCCGCTCAGATCTAGGATTTTACTCCCGCGCTCTGGCACGCCTCCCCCTAATCAACCTTTAAGACAGCCATGAAAGCTTCTTGCGGTATAACTACCTTACCCACTTGTTTCATTCTGCGTTTACCCTTTTTCTGCTTCTCGAGCAGTTTCCTCTTACGTGATACGTCACCGCCATAACACTTGGCCAAGACGTTTTTACGAAGTGCCTTAATGTTCACACGTGCTACACCACGGTTTCCCACTAGAGCCTGAATGGGTACTTCGAACATCTGACGAGGAATGAGATCTTTCAAGCGCCGCGTCAAATCACGACCTTTGTAATAAGTCTGGTCGCGAGGCACGATTGAACAAAAAGCGTCAACGAGATCACCAGCAATGGCAATGTCCAAACGAACCAAGTCTGCAGGGCGATAACCAATGAAATCGTATTCCATCGATGCATAACCCTTTGTTCCTGACTTGAGTTTGTCATAGAAATCAATCAAGATCTCTGAGAAGGGACATTCGCACTGAATTTTGACCCTGTCCACACCAACGGAATCTACAGTTTTTACTTCGCCGCGTTTTTCCCTGATGAGATCCATGAGAAAACCGAGATATTCTTTTGGCGTGTAGAGATTCACCTTTACGTAAGGTTCACGTATCTCTTGGAAGGCATCTGACAGTTTCGACGGATTACGCAGTTCAGTCAGAGAACCATCATTCTCAACTACTTCATAAACAACTGTTGGTGACGTTGTTACCAAGTCCAGATTGAAGTCACGCTCTAAACGCTCTTGGACAATCTCCATATGAAGCAGCCCCAAAAAACCACAGCGAAAACCGAACCCCAAAGCAACGGAAGTATCTGGTTGATAAACGAAAGAAGCGTCATTGAGCCTTAGTTTGCCCAAAGCATCACGCAAATTTTCAAAGTCTTCGTTTTCTACTGTATAAAGTCCCGCAAACACTACGGGTTGTGGTTCTTCATAACCAGGAAGTGGTTCAGAAGAACCCTTAGGATAAGTGGTCACCGTATCACCGACACGGACCTCACGAATGTCTTTGATGGCAGCTGTAAAATAACCAACTTGCCCTGTAGTCAACTCTTTGACCTTTGTCTGGGCAGGTAAAAAAGTTCCAATCTCAGAAGTCTCGTAACAGTTGCCCGTAGACATACATTGGATTTTTTCCCTATTTTTGATGACTCCATCTACGACACGAACGTAAGAGATTACGCCACGATAACTGTCATAATGAGAATCAAAGATGAGAGCCTTCAAGTCACCATCGGGATCACCTTCAGGAGGTGGAATTCTCTTCACTACCTCTTCGAGCAAATCCCAAACGCCGTCGCCTGTTTTGGCGCTCACGAGAAGACAATCTTCAGCAGGTAAGCCAACGGCATCTTCGATTTGCTGTTGAACAGCCTCTGGATCGGCAGATGGCAGGTCAATTTTGTTGATGACGGGGATGATTTCCAAATCGTTCTCAATGGCCAGATAACTATTGGCAATAGTCTGCGCCTCTACGCCTTGGGCAGCATCAACGACGAGCAATGCGCCTTCGCAGGCAGCAAGGCTACGAGAGACTTCGTATGTGAAGTCAACGTGGCCAGGAGTGTCGATGAGGTTGAAAGTGTAGGTTTGGCCGTCTTCTTTGGACTTGAAAGAGAGTTTTACGGCCGTAGCTTTGATGGTAATGCCGCGTTCTTGCTCGATATCCATCTGGTCGAGCAATTGATCTCGCATTTCCCGTTTTTCGACTGCCCCCGTCAGTTCGAGTATGCGGTCAGCGAGAGTCGACTTGCCATGGTCGATGTGGGCAATGATACAGAAGTTCCTTGTATTTGTTATTTCAGCCATTTGTTATCCTCTAAGCAACCTGTCAGTGAGGTAAAGAAGGGGAAGCTCAGAGCAATCCAAACAAATCTACCCAAAATGCCAGGTTTTTGTATGCAATGTCGAATCGTTTCGTTTATATTAACAACTCGTCTAATTATCTTCAAGCGTTCTCCCCTCCCCGACACCGCTTTTGAGGGGGGCATGATGAACTTTTCGGGAGGTTCTCCATGGCACAGGCCAACCTTCGGGTTTTTTTAGCCATATTTATCGTCCTCTGTTGCGCTACTGCTTGTACAAAACCCAAACGAGATGGCACAACGATGAGGCTCATTCTCGAGCATGATGTGCGCACCTTGGATCCTGCACTAGCAACGGGAACGAACAGTGGCAAGCTGGTGGCACTGCTCTACTCGAACTTGGTCATCTATGACAAAAATGCGCAGGTCAAACCTGAGTTGGCAAAATCTTGGACCGTCTCCAAGGATTCACGTACTTACACCTTCACATTGCGAGAAGATGCGAGCTTCCCCTCGAGCAGACCAGTAACCTCTGGAGATGTGGCCTATTCCTTCGAGCGGGTGCTCAGACCCGCCACCAAATCTCCCCGCACTTGGGTTTTTGATAGATTGGTGGGAGCCAAAGATTTCATGGCCGGGAAAGCCAAGAGTGTTGCTGGTATCAAAACCGTGGCAAAAAACAAAATTTCTCTCACGCTGACCAAACCATTTGCTCCCTTCCTCGGTTTTATGGCCATGCCTCCTGCTGCAATCGTAGATAGAGAGGCCGTCAAAAAACATGGAGAACAATTTGGCCGCAATCCCGCAGGTTCTGGCCCCTATCTTCTCGAAAAATGGGTCATGCAAAATGAAGTGGTCTTGAAACGGAATCCTAGTGCTTATGTAAAACCCAAGCTCGAGAAAATCATCTTTAAAGTGATGAATGAACCATTCACCTATTCCACTGAGTTCAAAGTGGGCAATCTCGACATGATCCCATTGCCTTTTTCAGAGCTTACTTTCTTCTCCGAACATCCTGTTTGGAAGAGCCATATGCTTTCACGCCCTGGCCTGAACTCCTATTTTATTGGCATGAATTGTGAAAAAGGCCCCTGTAAAGACATACGTGTTCGCCAAGCCATCTGTCACGCCATAGACACAGCCCTCATCGTCAACACTACGAGAAAAGATCAAGCCGTCTTGGCCAAAGGCCCAATCCCTCCTGGTCTAGAGGGTTATTCAGCGAGCTTCAAGGGAATGGTCCATTCTCCAGAGAAAGCCAAAAAGCTACTCAAAGAGAGTGGATTAAAAGAGATAAAACTCAAACTTCTCCAAGATAAAAGAAATGAAAACCTAGAGGTCACCCAGCTCGTTGTCTCTTCACTGGCACAGGTGGGCATTACAGTAGAGTTGGTTCCCATGGAATGGAACGTCTATTCAGCCCGTATCAACGAAGGCAAGTTTGATCTCTATTACCGAAGTTGGCTCGCTGACTACACAGATGCCGAGAACTTTCTCTTCCCTCTCTTCCACTCGAGCCAAGCTGGTCCTGCTGGAAACCGTCCCAGGTATAAAGAGCCTGAAGTGGACAGAATGATTGAGCAAGCGCAAGCAACGACAGACAAAGCTGCACGGATCAAACTTTATCAAAAGATCCAAGAACGAGTCGTCAACGACAGCGCTTACGCATTCCTCTTCCACAAGCTCGAAAGAGTAGTCATTCAGCCTTGGTTGAAAGAGTTCGAACTCTTCCCTGTCTTCAACTCCTACAAATATACAGACGTATATCTGGACGAAAAGGCACTCAATAAGCCATAATCTGCACCATTCGTTGGTAGCGGAAGGATAAAAAATGCAAATCAAGATATACAACACTCAGTCACGCAAAGTTGAGGACTTTCAACCACTCAATCCTCCTTTGGTAACTCTATATACCTGTGGACCAACTGTTTATTATTACACCCACGTAGGCCACTTGCGCGCCTACACAAACAGCGACATATTGCGACGAACATTGGAATATGCAGGTTACAACGTTCGCCAC
>CAZXTJ010000187.1:0-12814 GCA_964643655.1 uncultured bacterium | reverse complement strand
ATGCATAGAGGGCTGCGGTGGCTGAATGGGCGGAGTATGCATTGACGGCTGAGCCGGTGGGACCATTGCGGGATATGTGCCTGTAGCCGGCCTTGGCGGAGGCTGAATTGGTGGAGTGTGTGGAGACGGCGTATTCAGCGATGGCGTGTGAACAATTGGATTTTGTGTCGATGGATTAGCTCTCAGGGCTGGTGGAGGTGGGGGCATGCCCATTGGTTGCATAGGCGGAGGCGGAGGTAGTGGTGCCCGGGACGCTGGTGGTGGCGGTGCAGCCACGTGTCCGGGAGCTCCTCCAGCATAACCTCCTGGAGGCGGAACTGGAGCCGCTGGGTGTGTTGGTGGAGGAATGACAGCCGCAGTGGGTTGTTTCAACAAATGGCGGTTTTGGCCCAACCACTCAAAGAAGATTTCCGCGTGTACTGGTTTTTGCAGATAACCAAAAGCACCAGCGCCTTGGACCTTTTGCTCTATGTTCGATATGTCGGCTGTGATTATCAATATGGGCACAGAGCGGCACTGAGGAACATCTTTGATGAGCTGACAGGCGTGTTCGAAGGGCATTTCACCACTTTGGTCTGCATCAAAAAGAATGAGGCAAGGTGGGTGGTGTTGAACGAAGTCAAAAGCTTGGCGACAGGTGTAAACTGTTTGGGGAACGAGACCAGCAGAAGCGAAGGCACCTTCGAGAATTGTTGCCAAGCTTCCAGTCGAATCGACTATGAGCACCGTTCCAGAGGACATACAACACCAATCATGACCAAATTTTCAGACAGGCCTACTTATTCATCGGGCAAGAGCTGTCTGTCCCTAAGATTCTATCCGCACGCAGGTATCATGTACAACATGAGAGAGATCAACTTCCTGTAGAACAATAATGTCTTACGCCAATTTGCCAAAAAAGTAGGCAAAGAGAGAGAAAAAGCATTCCTACAGCTGGTGACAACCATAGGTACCAACTACTGTCTTTTCCCAAGAGAGCCAGAGCGGGAAAATAGGTTGTACAGGCCAAGGGCACCACTATCGTAAAGAGACGGCGAAACCAGTCGTTGTAGATGTGCAGAGGGAACTCGCCGGCTTCCGTACCTCCGTAAGTGAGAGCATTCATGATCTCGAGGGTATCAATGGTCCAAAAGGCGATAGTTGCCTGGATGACAAAAAGACCCGAGAAGAGACAGGTTCCACCCACAATGGCAAAGAGCAGTAAAAACAGACGCTCAGGTGTTAGGTGTAAGTTCAAAAAATAGAAAGCCCCAATGGCTGCAAAGAGTCCCTGAGTAAAACGACCCACTCGAAATAGCTGTATCTCTGAGGCTGCCACTTGAAATGCCGTTGGTTGTGGCCGCAACAAGAGCCTGTCGAAATCTCCGCTTTTTACCATTTGTGGAAAGACGTCAAATCCGCGAGCAATGCCCTCTGACAAAGCAAAAGACATATTGACGAGACCATAAAGAAGGGCCACTTCAGGCAATGTCCAGCCACCTAGATTGTCAAAACGTTGGAAGAGGATAATGACAACGACCAAATCAGCCACTGTTATGAAAAAATGTCCTAGAGCGTACAAGATAAATGAAATGCGATATTGCATCTGAGCACGCACAGAGATGGAAAGATAACGTAAATAGAGACTCAAAGTTCGCATTCTCACCCTCCTTGTACGACTGCTCGGCGTAGACCGCGCTTTAACAACCAACGAGTGAAGAGGACGATGACCAACAACCAGAGAAGTTGTTGAACAATCAGCGAGGGAGCTGCGCTCACTGGCATATGGCCCAAATAGAGGCGAAAGGGGCCGTCGATTATTCCGCGGAAGGGCAAGAAATTGAGAATCGGTTGAGCCCACTCCGGAAAGAGGGGCAGGGGAATGAGCATACCAGAGCAGAAGAGGACGATTGAGGGAAAGAGCCTCGCTGCTCCCACTCCAGAAATTGTCCAAAAGAGAAAGACACTTTGCAGAACCGTGAAAGCTGCCGAGAGCAAAACTCCACCCAAAATGGCAGCTAAAAAAGCTCCGAGAGCTGACCAAGAAACGGGTGCCTGTAAACCGAGAAAAGCTCCAGCCAATAAAAACATGGGAAAACAGCGCAAAAAGGCAGGTGCTGTTCTTTGGGCGATGGCACGGGCAAACCAAAGGTTGTAGAGATCAACAGGTCGGACCAATTCAAAAGCTACGTCCCCGCTGCGGATGAGGCGAGCAATGTCAGGATCTCCATTCCAAGGAACGAGTAATAAAAGTGCCTGCACGAGCCAGAGGTATGTGATGGTTTGTTGAAGAGTGAGAGGTTGTTTCGTGGATACGGAGTGGTAAAAGGCCGTGAAAATCATCACTCGCATCAAACCCCAGAACAATTGGGTGCCAAAACCTGCAATAGCTGCTGCCCGGTATTGGAGCAGAGTACGAAAGCGAGCAGACAAAATGGCCCAATAAATCGTCACTCGCCTGCCTCCTCGTAAAGAGAAGCGATGACCTCTTCTATAGGAGGATTCTCGACGAAGAGGTCGCGGATTTCATATTTGGCAGCCACTTCGCTTATGAGTTGAGCTGCTGAAATTTCAGAGGGTTTAAAACGCAACCACACGCGGTGGCTTTCACTTTTGAATACTTCAGCTTTTTCGATTTCTATCTTTACATCTTGTTTGACCAAATCGACGATGAGATTTCGTTCTCCTGAAACTCTCTTTCTGATTTGCTCCACAGTGCCATCGAGGTAGATGTCACCTTCATTGATGACAATGACACGAGAACAGAGAGCTTCAATGTCATCCATATCGTGAGTTGTCAAAATGACAGTCGTTCCCCGCTCTTTGTTGAGAGTTTTCACGAAATCACGGACAGCCAATTTGCTGACAACGTCTAGGCCAATTGTAGGTTCATCGAGGAAAAGAATTGGCGGAGCGTGAAGCAATGAGGCAACCAAATCACAACGCATTCTTTGGCCCAGACTCAGTTGGCGAACTGGAGTGTCCAACAAGTTGCTGATGTGGAGTTTTTCCACGAGTTCGTCTTGATTTTTTTTATGTTCTTTTTTATCTACTTCATAGATGTCTCGTAGGAGCTCAAAAGATTCTACGACTGGAAGATCCCACCAAAGCTGCGTTCGCTGGCCGAAGACAACTCCCAATTTGCGAACGGTTTTGATCCGTTCTTGCCAAGGAGTGTGGCCGAGGACTCTCACTTCACCACCATCGGGGACGAGAATTCCTGAAAGCACTTTGACAGTCGTCGACTTGCCCGCTCCATTGGGACCAATGTAAGCAACGAGTTCTCCTTCATTCACAGCAAAGGAGACTCCAGAAAGTGCACGCACCTGACGGTGTTCCCTGTGCAGAAGCCCTTTGAGAGCTCCCCAAATGCCTTGAGAACGTTCAGCAACTTGGAAAGTTTTCACCAGGTTTTTTACTTCGATGAAAGACAAATTTCCTCCCTCCATGTTAATAACCCGCATTCGAGGTATACTTGCTTGGGAAGAAAATGTTTCGAAAAATAGCGTTATTACTCCTCTTTTTTTTCGCCAGCAATTGCTTGGCAGCCGAAACCCCTGTTCGTCTCATCAATGAATGGCGAGATGCAGGTGGTCCTTTTTCCACGCTTACAGTTCACCGAACGAGGTCTTTTTGTTTTCTTTCTGGAGTTATTCGTGGAAAACACAAAGGTCTCTTTCTGTCGTTGGGACCGGCTTATCATCCTGCCTTTCGTCAGATATTCACTGCCGCAACTTCCACTTGGCCCGTCCGTGTAGAGATGAAAGCATCAGGTGAAATGGAATGGAGCGGCGGAGACAAAGGCGTCCGCTGGATAAGTTTGAGCAATGTGGTTTATTCAACCTTTCGGGGCAAACGACTAGATATGCCACCTGATGTTTACAGTCGTAGTGGTGACATTGCTGCTCCTTATGTGGTCAAAGAAGGAAACATCTGCGTCGTGGGAGGTTCTTTGGCTGCTCCTCGTTGGGGATTGGTGGCAAAATTGCCCAAAGCTTGTCGACCCAAAGCTCGTCTCGTTTTTACAGTGAATAATCACGATTGGCCTGCCCGTGTCGACATCCTGCCTGATGGCAAAATCCTCTGGCTTGGTGGCCACGGTGATAAACCATGGATGAGTCTTGGTGGCATTATCTTCTCTACTGTTGGTGGTAAACCACTCACTTTAGAGAGTGGTTGGAAAAACTTGGGCCAAGACCACCACAAGGCATATTTCCGCAAACAGCAGGGACTCGTTGTTTTGGGTGGTTCCATAAAACCTGGGAAGTGGGATCACATAGCTTCTTTGCCACGAGATTTCCGTCCCACGAAACGATTGGTCTATATGGTGAACAACATGCATCAAGCAGCTCGCATTGATCTGACACCTGATGGACGGGTCTTGTTCAAAAGAGGCAGGAAAAAACCTGGTTGGCTCAGTCTCGATGGCATAGTTTTCTGTCCTGAACCCTTGCGCCGAATACCAGGGTGGTGAGCTCAGGCGGGACAGAGTTTGAGTTTTCTTTTACTTTGACAACCGTATACGACACATTGCCCGCCAACATAATCCCAACAGTCCTTGTGCATTGGTGTACCACAGTCGTGGCAGCGAAGGAAGTCGGCTGTCAATGGGTCGCCACAGACTTTGCATTTTCCCCGGTTTGGTAAGAATGAAACTTTATGAATGTCCAATCCAGCAACAGGTTCAGCTTTGGTTTTGGCGAAAAATGGACGCTCTTCTTTGGGAATGGACAGATAAGAAAAGAAGAGAGCTACTAACATAATGGTCATTCCATAGGTTCTCTCCATGTCCCACAATGGTTCGCTTCTTTCACCCTGATAATAAGTAATCACGTGAACGGCTACGACTGCTGGTCCGAGAAAGGGATGAGCTTTTTTGCAAAGACTTGCTCCCCACCCTTTTGCCTCCAACACAGCGGCATAAGCGAGTACGGGGAAGCCAAAAGCCAATGGGGTAGACCAAGTGTAACAGGAATATACATGCCCATGAAAAAGGGTCATTTCAAGGTAAGCCAAGGCAATCCAGGCATACCAGCCAATAATGAGTGCATTCATAAGTTTGCAGGCATCTAATTCATACTTTTGCTGATTTTTTCGAGAGCCAAAAAGGTGGGCCAGTACTCGCAGGGAAATGACAAGAATCAAGATGACGATTAATCCCACTAGTGCGCAGTCTTGATAAAGAAGCTCTTCGTAAGTTGGCCAGCTTCGACCTCTAGTAGCCAAGGCGGTATTGGCAAAAGGTCCGAGAAAGAGCAATACACCTAATATTCTCAGCATTCCAGCCTCCTCCTTATTGTTTTCTGTGTTGAAAGACGGAGTTTTGGTGGTAGGGTTCAAAAATGGAAAAATTGCTTGCAGTTTATTACTCCGGTTTTTATCAACATACCTTTGCTGACGCTATTTCGCATCTGCTGCAATCGCGGCCCAAAAGTGGCAGAGCCCGTGAAGTAAAAGCTCTTCCTCGCTGAATGGTCTTTGTCGGCAGGTGAAAAGAATCTATTCGAATTGCTCCATATTGCTCTCGTTGGAGTAGGCCAAAGAAAGATACAATCAGGCTAAAGGTGGCAGGAGCCAAAAAAGTGCGTTCTGTCCTCTAATCTGGGGCTGTTTGTTTGCTTTGCCTTGGATGTTGTAACATGGGGGCACAAAGTGCCGGGGGGCAGTAGCGGAAGGATATACGTTGGCTGCGAATATATTGCTCGTAGACGACGATGAGAACATCCTCGAGGTCGTAGGAGACTTGTTGATCGAGGCTGGACATAGTGTCCAGCGGTCGAACAATGGCGTCGATGCCATGCAATTGCTCGAACAGGGCTCTTTCCAAGTTGCCATTCTCGATCTCGGATTGCCTGGTGTTACTGGCGAAGAGCTCTTTCGTGCCATTCAGAAGAAAGAGATGGCCACGGAGGTCATTTTTGTAACGGGTAACACTGAGATAGGCTTAGCCACTCAGCTTCTTAGAGATGGTGCCTACGATTACCTGCTGAAACCTTTCTCTGCCGCTTTGTTGGAGCGCTCAATCAAAGCTGCCCTTCGTCATCAAGAGCTGGAAGGTAAAAAGACGCAGCTCATCAAACAACTCATGAAAAAAACAAAGGTTTTGCAAGCCAAGACAGGCGAGCAAGCCAAAGTCGTTGCTGAGTTGACGAAACGTTCCCAGGCTGCCGTAGGATACAAAGCTGCTTACGAAAAGCTTGCTGAAGAGGCCAAAAGGTTACAAGAGCTCGTTAAAGAAAAGGATGAGACTCTTAGTTCCTTGCAGGAAGCACGTAACGACGGATTAGTGCAGAACCAACAGGCTCTGGACCGACTACAAGGAGCAACTGGTTTTGTTTATGCTTCTCGTTTTCTTTCCATCGTCAATCTCTTCTGTGTCGTACTGGGCCTGTTCTTCTTCACCTCGGGCGTTATTGGGGAAAGGTATCTCGTCAAAGGTGCCCATTTCTCTGAAATGCGTACAGCTTTGATGGGGCAATCATTTCTTTGTGCAATCATCTTTTTGGAAGGTGTTCTCCTCATCAGGTTGTATTCCATTCTCAAATATTTTCGCTTGGCAATTGGTGATGATGAGGAAAAACCCAGAACGCTCTTTGAGCGAGTCCTGACCAATACAGTTACAGTCACAGTTGCTATGACCTTCGTTTTTGCCGGCGTTGGTATCTTCCTTTTCATGAGCGGAGTTCGCTCTGCCGACTCTTCACTCATCTTGGTGGCTTATCTGTCTGCTACTGCTTATCGCGATGGAACAGCCTTGGCCCTCGTTGGTTCGGCCATCTCTCTGCTCCTTTCCTCCATTGCTACGACTTTCCTCATTACGATGAACTACGTAGAGAGCTTCAAGGACCAAGTGGGACGTGACATGGCGAAAAAACGTCTCACTGAACTCTAAAGCATTCATCACTTTCACTATGTCGTCGAAGTACAATGTAGTGGGGTAAGAATGTCCGTAAACAAAGAACATATAGAAAAACTGCTCTTGCACTCTTCGGCAGATCAGCGAATTGAAGCTGCTCTGGCTTGTTATGACTATCCTGACAAGACTTTGCTCGAACCCCTAAAAAAGGCTCTAGATACGGAAGAGAACGTTCGTGTGCGAGCAACACTCGTCAAAGCTCTTTCAGCAGTCGGTGACAAAGAAACTATTCCCATTGTTCTCACATATTTCCGCGATCCGGACGCACGTGTGCGTGCCAATGCCATTGAGGCCTTGAGCAGATATGATGATGAGAAACTGATTCCCCACTTCGAGAGAATGGTCTCAGACCCCCACAGCCGTGTGGCAGGAAATGCCATCATTGCCATTGCCGCCTTTGATAGGGTCAAGTTTCGTGATGCCGTCCAAGAGATGGCTCGCTCCTCAATGCCCTCCTCCTGCTTGACTGCCTTATACGTGCTGTCAAAATTCGAAGAACCTTGGGCTGTCAGTCTCATTGGTCAAATGGCCACTAGGCCAGACAATCCTGTAAGCGCTCAAACAATGAAGGTTCTCGAACAACTTGCTCAGTGGCATGTTCCTGGTGCAAAGGCCAATCTGGCTACAGCTCGCCGTATTCTCTCCGGTGGGGCCAGTGATTCTCAATTGCTTCTATTGAGACCACCCAAGGTAACGAGAAGAAATCTAAAGACACTTTTGGCAGCTCCATCTCCCAGGGTTCGGATTTTTGCCGTCCAAGAAAGTTCTCAGCGATTGGGAAAAGAAGAGGTTTTGCCTCTCTTGTTGGATTGCCTTGCTAAAGAGGACAATGAGCATGTCATAGCTACCTTGACCAAGTGGATAGGCACCATTGACGGTGTGGAACAGATAGATACGCTGGAAAAATTCATTGGTCACGAGGACTTGCGTGTCAGGGCAAACACTTTAGAAGGTCTACACGGCTGGCGAGATCCCAGAATTCGCCAATTGGCAGCCAATGCAGTGGAAGACGAAAGTCCCCGTGTTCGTGCCCATGCAGCCCGTATTCTTGCTGAGTTCGATGGACAAGAAGCTTTCTCCATCCTCAAGGACATGGTCATTAGCGAAGACGAAGCCGATGCTACTTCAGCTCTACATGCTGTTGACAAACTCGATGGCCATTTGGCCGTCGAGATACTCGAGTTGGCTCTCCTTCGGGGAGGAACAAAAGTCTCCAGTAGAGTAATGTCCGTGCTGGCCAATATGGAAGAGCGTGTACCAATTGCCCGTCGTCTCCGACAAAAACTAGAGTCTGGTTCTTTTGCTGCCCAAGAAGGTGGATACATTCGCGAACAAGTTGCCAGGCTCTCTTCTGATGATGACAATGTTCGATTGGCAGCTCTGGGTCAACTACGGTTCTGCCGTTCGCCTCAAGCTTGGGATGCCATCGAAGAGTTGGCTCGCGAAGACAGAAGTGACCGTGTACGGGTAGTTGCTGAAGAGTTGGCTGCTCAATGTCGTATAGAGCGGCAACGTCGTGTTCATTTTTACTCTTTTGGTTTGCGCATTCAGCAGCTCTATGAACAGGGACAGTTAAAAGCGAAAGAGCTCTTCCGTCTCTGTGAACAAGTTGGTTTGCTCGATCAAGCTCTGGAAGACGATGAAGAGCTCAACCTAGAACCCATTGAGCGTCTCGTCATGGACAGAACCAATTCCATCATTCTTCTGGGTGAACGCGGTTGGTCCATCTATCGCGAAGACAAACTTCAAGACGAAATGCTCGCATCAATTGGCGAGCAAATCGAAAACATTGGCCGCTGAGCTAGTTACTCGAAGTATCCGTGATTAGCTTTTGGAAATAAGCTACTGTTTTTTCTAGTCCAGCCGACAATTCGATAGTTGGTTCCCAACTGAGCTTTTCTTGGGCCAGAGATATGTCTGGTTGTCGCTGTTTGGGATCGTCGCTGGGTAAATCACGGAAGATGATTTCAGATTTGGAACCTGTGATTTCGACCACTTTCGTTGCCAACTCTTTGATGGTGAATTCGCCAGGATTGCCCAAGTTCACAGGACCTGTGAAATCCCGCTCTGTAGCCATGAGAGAGATTAATCCCTGAACGAGATCATCGACGTAACAGAAAGATCTCGTTTGTTGACCATCGCCATAGATGGTGATGGGAACTCCTTGGAGGGCCTGCATAATGAAGTTGGAGACTACACGGCCATCGTTGGGATGCATTCGTGGTCCATAGGTGTTGAAGATACGGGCCACCTTGATGGGTAAGTTCAGTTGGCGATTATAGTCAAAAAAGAGCGTTTCCGCACATCGTTTACCTTCGTCATAACAGGCTCTGATGCCGATTGGATTGACTCTTCCCCAATAGTCTTCCTTTTGGGGATGAACTTCAGGGTCGCCATAAACTTCGCTTGTTGAGGCCTGCAAAATCTTGCAGTCCAACCTCTTGGCCAGTCCGAGCATATTGATGGCACCGTGGACAGAAGTTTTGGTGGTCTGTACGGGATCGTGTTGATAATGCACTGGAGAGGCAGGACAGGCCAGATTGTAAATCTCGTCCACTTCCACATAAAGGGGGAAACAAACATCATGGCGCATTACTTCAAAACGTGGATTGGAAAGAAGGTGGGAGATATTCAATCTCGTGCCAGTATAAAAATTGTCTACACAGAGAACTTCGTTGCCTTCGTTTAAAAGTCGTTCACAAAGATGTGAACCCAAAAAGCCAGCACCACCAGTAACGAGAACACGTTTACAAAGATATTGACTGAGCACCTAACACCAGTACTTTCAAAGTCATGCTCGCGCATGAGCAGTTTCTTTCAGTTTTTTCTTATACCCTGAGCGAATGTGATTTTGGGGTTTAAAGGTCAATTTCTTGAGATTGTACCATCCTTCACGCAGAAGCAGGCTCGGTTGTTGCACAGCCATGGAAAAATCCATGTAACAACCGACATGACATCTGTTGTCGCAATTGGGGATGGGACCGTGCTTTCGTATGCCCTCGTCTACGGCTAGAGAGAGGTCTCCTAGCTCTAAAAGGTTGCCACCAACTTTGTGTAACTTTTGGCAGGGATAGAGCAAATCACCATTGGGCCATACACGGGCAAGAAGGGTTGGCAGGCAGCGATAGTTGTCGAAGTGACGAATGCCACCTACATAAGCCATGGTGCCAAGAACGTCACAGCCACTCTGTTTTAGATTGATAACCCTATCGATAAGTTGCTCGTAAGCTGGGTTGTCTTTGAGACCTTCTTGAGGATAGATGGCCACAACTTCTGGGAGTGGTGTGAAACCAATATTCAACTCTAATGCATAATCGAGAACTTCATGAACGTCCTCTATATTGTCCGGCGTGATACAAATATTGAAATAGAGTTTGAATTTGTGTTTTTTTCGGGCTGCTGCAGCCAATTCAATATTGCTGAGGATCTTTTTGAGCGTGCCTGCCTTGGCTCCCATCATTCGATCGGCCTTCTCTTCATTGAGAGTGTCGAGGCTGATCATAATCATGTCTGAATGTTCAAAGACTTCAGGATGTTTATCCAGAGTAAGAGCATTTGTCAGAAGGCACACTTTGGAGAAAGCCAGATCAGTACAAGCTTGAAGCAGTTGTGGCAAGTCTTTGCGGCAGGTTGGTTCTCCTCCAGTGATAATGAGGACGTCAGTCTCTCTGCGGAGAACTTCCAGGACTTTTAGCCAACCATCTGTATCAAGTTCACCTTCATTAGAACAGTCACCGTATTTTTTGCCACTGCCATCGTTACAGTAGACGCAAGCTAGATTGCATCTAAAGGTGAAATAAACGTAGGCACATAGAGGATGGTAGGGGCGGTAGGCCCCTACCTTACACTCTAAAATATGGCGGATGAAATTCCGCTCGAGTAAAAACATCGTCAGCGTTTCTTTGTTCTGATTTCTGCCATGAACCTACTCAAGTCTTTGTATAAGTTGGGATCACCAGGCACAAATCCTTCGTAGAGTGCATTGGAGGCAGTCTGTTTTTGTTCTTGCGCTGCATAATAAGAGAGCAAGAGAGACCGAAGCTTGGCTCGTAGTCTCAGTGGAACACGTTTGGTCGTGACAAAAGCATCTGAAGGAATGACAAAGTCACTCGTCCACAATCTTCGCAATTGTCGTCGTTTCTTGGCCAATCTCTCGGAATCTTTGAAGATGATGTCGTATGTGGCAACGGCATCAGCTTTGCCTTTCAACACGGCGAGGACAGCATCGACATGGTTTTTGTGAAAAGAAGCTTTCATCTTCTTTTTGCCAGTTACACCAGCTTTTTTCAGGGCAGCCTTGGGCAAGACGTAACCTGAAACAGACATAATGTCTACGAAGGCCATACGTTTTTTCGCCAAGTCAGAGATACGTCGGGCTTCAGATTCTCGTGGTACGAGGATGACACTCTTGTAAGTGAAACCACCAGAGGAACGATAAATGCCATAACCCAGTGTGTTCAAAGAACAAGTTGAACGTGCATTGAGGTAGACGAGTGGCGAAAGAACAGCCAAATCGATGTTGTCATTGACCAAATCATGAATGACTTCGTGATAGTTGGGGTAGAGAGTGAGTTTAATGTCACGACCCAAACCTTTGGCCAAATAATCTTGAATTTGACGAAAAGCTTTTGATGTCGTTTCTTTGGCAAAAGCCACGCAGCCCATACGGAGAGTGTCTTTTGCTGTCACCATCGTTCCTGCGTGACAAGTAGAAATACAAATGGCAAGAGAAAGCAATACACAACAGAGACGTTGCATGGATAAAGCCTCCTAGTCGACGACGAGGTAGCGATCTGTTTGAGTGTAACTGAGCAAGAACGCTAAGTACGCGAAGAAGTAGTTGTATTGACCTTCTTTGGTGTCAATTTCCGCAGCCATAGTCACAATGTTATCGGAAACATCGAGAGAGACTGTGTCCAGGGCCAACACTGTTGCTTCGTTACGTGCATTCTCTTTGTAGAAGAGGATTTTTTCCAGAAGCAATTCTTTCATGCTCTGTGCCTCTTCGGCTGTGGGCAAAGTCAGATTGTAGGCTATCTGATAATAGTCATCTTCGCTGCTTCCACCTTTTGTGTACTGCAGATCAGTTGCCCAGCTCTCGAGTTTTAGGAAATGATCATTGATCTTTTCGTTTGTAGTTTTGAAACTCTCTTCATCAACGTCAGCGTCGATGTCGTCATAAAGTTTGGCAAAGGAGTTGCGGAATTTTTTCACTTTACCCGTAATCGTTCGATTGAAGAACTCTTGAATGCGGCGACGTTCTTCGTCGGTGAGATAACCCTGATATGTGAGACGTACTTTGTCAGGCACACTAGTGGCCTGCATATCGGGATTGGCAAGTACTTGTGCCGTTCTTTCAATGAGGTCATATTGTCCAGGAAGAACAGAGGCAAAGAGCATTTTGCCATCTGCTACGACGATGACGAGTTCGCCTTTTCGGTCAATATAAGGCAATACAGTCGTAGAGAAACCTGCAATCTGAGTCTCTTGGGGCGCAGGTGTCACTTCGTGTCGATTGAGATGATTGCCATATTTTTCGACTAGTCGTTTACGGAGGAGTTCAGCATCGAATCTTTCACCACGGATGGCGATGACAAATTGCAGAGGACCTGATGAGGCGTCAGCAACGACACCCATTTCCAGTTTAGCTTTGTTGGGCATCTTTTTGAGGCCCCAACCTTTGACCATCTTACGTGCAGCAGCACGCCGAATGGCATTGAGGATATCAAAGCGTTTCGTAAACTGTTTAGTTAGGTAAGAATAACCCTCTTCCACATCGATGAATTGCAGTTGTGAGGGATCAGTTACTACCCAAGCGTTGTTAGCCCAAGCAGGGACGGTCCCCAACAGCAGCATTAGACACAAACATAGTGAAATGTTCTTTGTTGTCATGCGCAACCACCCGGCAGTCCGACAAAA
>CAZXTJ010000186.1:0-13037 GCA_964643655.1 uncultured bacterium | reverse complement strand
CGTTTCAAACTTTTCTGAGAATTTGGCTCGTTCCAAAGCATCGTCTAAGACTGCTGGTGTGCCAACAGAAACGGTCAAAACTTGGCCCGTTGGTGTTGTGTCTCCTTCGACTAGGCAGTTTTTCCTTCTGAACTTCTCGGGTGTCATACCACACTTGTCCGCCAAAAGGTCAATTTGACTCTCAAAGGCCCAAGTGGCTTGAGGAGCTCCGAAACCTCTGAAGGCACCATTAGGGAATGTGTTCGTTCTAAGGGTGACTCCGTTGACAAAGACGTGGTCACAACGATAACCCATAGCGGCATGCAAAATGCCTCGATACATGACAACGTCGCTGATGGTCATATATGCACCGCCATCAAGGACATAATCCACGTGGATGGCTGTGATAGTACCGTCTTTTTTTAATCCCGTCTTATGGTAGACCCAAGAGGGATGACGTTTCGTCGAATAAAGAAGATCCTCGTGTCGGTCAAAGATGAGTTTCACTGGACGTTTGGCTTTCATAGCCATTAAAGCCACATATCCACCGAGAAGTGATGGGAACTCTTCTTTACCGCCGAAAGCGCCGCCAACAGTTGTCTGTCGGACTTGCAGCTGTTCTGCTGTCAGTCCCAGAGCTTCGTGAGCTTCGTTGCACACGTAATATGGGCATTGCAGACTACCTTCGATCAAAACTCCACCATCATCCTTGGGAGTTGCCAACAAACCGTTGGTTTCTAGATAGAGCTGCTCCTGGTGAGGAGTGCGGTATTCGTTTTCGATGATGAAATCTGCCTCAGCAAAGCCCTTGTCCATATCACCTTTGCGGATTTGTTTGTCGCACAAGACAAATTTGTCAGAAGAGTCTGTCTTGAATTGCTTCACTATCTCATCGAGCGTCGTGACTGAAGGCAAAGGTTCGATGTCTCCAGTGATTTTGCCTGCGGCTTCAATAGCCAATTCACGCGTTGGTGCAGCAACAAGGGCCATGGCTTCACCAGCATAGAGCACAGTATCTGTGGCCAAGATGGGCATGACTTTATCATGCATATCGAGGATGTTCGTTCCTTTGATGTCTTCAGGGGTTACGACCACCACTTGTTCCCAGTCGAAACTGTCGTCTTTTTTTAGACCTTTGAGTTTGCCATGGGAAATAGGGGAGCGGACGACCACTCCGTGCCAGCAATCGGGCACGTTCAGATCATCGACATAGCGAGCTACACCACGAACTTTGTCTTCACCATCACCGCGAAGGATAGGTTTACCGACAACACCGTGGGAATCTTTTCCATCAGGCGCCATATCTCTTCCTTTCAATAGTACGCAACTATCTTAAATGGAGGAGGGAAGCAACGCAACGGCCCTGATGGGCTAGCTCAACAGATGAAATCTGGTGATTGAGTGCAACAACTACCCAAAGCCAGGGAAGTCATATTGCGTACACTCTCGTCTGGAGCGGGAATGACGAATTTCCGGACACGCAAACCATCGACGGTTTTTGCGGCTAGATAACCAGCTGCAACAGCAGCTTCGACGGCAGCAATATCACCCTCAACGAGGGCGCAGAGCCAGCCTCAACCAGAATTGTGTAGTTCTCGGATAGTGATCTTCGATGTTTTGGCCATGGCATCCATGGCTTCTATGAGGGCAACGAGGCCAACTGTCGAGACACCACCGAGAGCTTTTTTTCTTTCCATAGGGCAAGGTTACCACATTTAGTCAGAGAGTCTATCCATGGCTGCGAGTTTTTTCTGCATACTTTGTAGCATCAAAGTGGCTCCTAAAGAGCCATCAATGAGGACAAGCTGTTCAACTTCCATGAAAATGGTACGTATGACCTGACCATTGGATTTCTGTTGCCTTGCAAAAACGGAGGCCATCCGCAGAGAAGCCCCACAAATGGCCATTCTCGTTGTTCGATTGGCCGTTCTGTATCTCTGGCAGGTCGTACAAATAGTGGCCAATGTGCGCTCTACTTTATCGTTGGAGAGCTCATTGACCGTTTTCAGATCATTTGTCATGCTCTCTAGAACTTTTAGGTCAACTTTCGTCTCCTTTGATATGATGGTGCCTGTTTTCGTGCTTATGTTGCTTGTAGTGTCGTCATTTGGGTATTCACCTTGCGCACAAGTAAAAGATGGCAGGACAAAACAGCAGCAGAAAAAACTGAGGTACAGGAAAACCCGTCCCGACATCGCGGAAACCTCCATGATTAATTTATGGAACGACTTATGAAATGGTGCAATTTTTAGAGACGCTCTAACTCAATACCAATATTGAGTCCATCAATGCGCTCTACTGGACTCGGATCACGAGTGAAAAATGTGTCCCTTGCCAAACGACCTGTTGGAGCGACGATTTCTCTAATGGTCAAGATAAAGTCTGCCAAGTTAATGCGATCCGATGGTTTCGGTTTGAATGGGACAGGACAGGGGCCTGTTGACTGCAAGACCATAACGCCATGTTTAGGCCGTGACTCTGCCTGCGAATAGGCAAAACCTAGCGCTCCCAAAGGGATGGGAAACTCGTGTGGTGATCGGATGATGACTATGTCATAGGCAACTAAATTGAAAGCTGGGACCCCACCATCTTCACGAATACGATAAGGTTTGTTGAAGGTGAGGTAAAACTTCTCTTTGCCGTTGGGAACAGTTCCCCAACTGCCTTCAAATATTCCACGGATGAGACCGAGGGGCGATTTATAAAAGCGGTAGTGGTCGCTGTCTCCTCCACCGCCTCCCTCCATTCCGTCAGCGCCGAAACTCCCTACAATGCCTAGATTTCCATCAAAGAAATACTCATTTCCCCAGGGATCTTTGGGTAGGGTCTGTAAATACCTACCCTCAATGGGAGAGAGCTTGGGACCTGTCAGATCTCTGTTGAATTGGTCGTGGCGATGAACGGCTTGGACAATGGTCTCCAAATCGGAAGAAGCCTTAACAGCCCGGGTTTCCTCCACGTAGTCAGAGAAAAACAGCAGGGCTGAACTGGTCAAGGCAGCAATAATTGCTACTACAATCAATAGTTCGATGAAAGAAAAGCCGCGCACCTAAAGGCCTCCTACTGGAGAAGATTAAGACGATGCCTTTGACTTAACAAGATTACGAATGGCCATGGCAAGCATGTCAACATCAAAAGGCTTGGGTAAGGTGTCGCAAGGCTCATAAATCGAATGATCACCCTTTTTATCTCTTTCGTCGAGGAGGCCTGTCATGAAGAGGACAGGAGTGTCATCGCCTTGATTTCGTAGCTCCTCCACTAGTTTATAACCACTTAGACCAGGCATGCGAACATCAAACAAATAGAGGCCAAACACTTTGTTCCGAGCAAGCTCTCGTGCTTCATGAGGATCATTGTGCACGTCTACATCTATACCCATGTCTGCAAATAGATGACGGCATAGGTAAGTTATGTCTTCTTCGTCGTCTACGACCAGTGCCAGAGAAGGTTCTATTTGCACGGAAACAGTCTGATTTTTGTCTTTGTCCTCTTTCACCATCTCTTGTGACAAGGGCAAGATGATTTTGAAGGAGGTTCCTTCACCCAGCTCACTTTCAACAGAGATGGTTCCGCCGTGGTCATTGACGATGGTCGAGCAGACTGGTAATCCCAAACCTGTGCCTTTTCCTGGATCTTTTGTGGTGTAAAAGGGTGCAAAGATTGATGATAAATCATCACCCGCAATACCCATCCCAGTATCACTTACTTGGAGAGAGACTGCATCATCATCGACGTGGGTCGTTATCGTTATTGTGCCTCCCTTGGGCATGGCGTCTCTGGCATTATTGATGAGGTTAAATATGACTTGCTGCATCTCGTTGGCATTGGCCAAAACCTTTGCGTTCTTTTCACAGAGAGTGAGTACGAGCATTACGTCGACCTTTGAAAGTTGAGATAAGAGTAAAGATGCAGTTTCTTTTACAAGCTGATTAAGGTCACAGACACTTCGTTGACCAGAGGATTTTCGTGAAAAACGGGAGAGACTAGTCACTATCTCTCCGCAGCGAGTTGCTTGCAGGGCTATTTTATCGATCAGTCTATGTAAGTCGGGATCCTTTACTTTACGGCGTAACATCTCGGCAAATCCAGAAATGACGGTCAAAGGATTGTTCACCTCATGGGCAACTCCACTGGCCAGTTGGCCAATGGCGGCCAATTTCTCTGAATGTAACAACTGCTGAGACATTTCACTCTCGCGAGTTACGTCCCTAATGAGGGCTATTGCTGCTTGTATTTCTCCTTGTAAGCCTTTCATTGGTGAGACAGAGATTTGTACCAAGCGCATACGTGGTCGGCCATAGTGAATACTCTCCGTCACCAATTCCATTTCGCCGCTGAGGACGGGAGAGACAAACTCAGCCAGTTTGGTTTCTCCAAGATGGAGTACCTGCAACTCAGCTTCTTCGTCTGTAGTTAGCGAAAAGAGCTCTCGAGCCGGGTTATTGGCCAAGAGTACCGTTCCTTCTAGCGAGATTACAATGAGGGCATCGACTAGACATTCAGCCACATTCTCCATTTTGGAGCGCTCCTTGGCTGCCCATAGTTTTTCCAGCTCGGCTCGCGACTCTCGGAGCTTCTCGACCATGGCATTAAAAGCCCTGGCCAACTCACCCACTTCGTCTCCTGACAAGGCTGGCACTCTCGTTGTCAGATCTCCTTCTGACAAGGCCGTCGCTGCTCTGGCAAGGTGCCCCAGGGGCGTTACTATCCTGCTGACAATGAGGGCAATGAGCAAAATAGAGATGATGGCAACAGTAACGGATATGGCCATCGTAGCCTTGAATGCTCGCTGAAATGATTGTCTCAGCTGTTCGGCAGAGACACCAAGGCGCACATACCCAATGACTTGCTCTTTGTTATCAGTTTCATTGGAAGGGCGAATGACGGGATACTCTGCCTCCAATATTGGCTTTCCAGCTGAATTAAAACTTTTGCTGAATGCCGTAGTCCCCAAAGCACGAGAGCGCCGCGAGGGAGGGGTAATACTTTCGGGAGCAGCTCCTCCGCGAGCAATGAGAGTACCCAAAGAGTCAAAAACACAGACGTACTGCACTTGCTGTTGTGCCAGGACTGATTGGAGGACGAGCTGCTGTTTTCCGCGATTGCCTTCCCCCCAAACTCGAGCCAAGTCACGAGCAGCATTAAAAACCTGCGTTTCACAGCGTTGTTCCAAGAGGAGCCACATTTGCGTGCGGTGGTAATCGAGTAGGAAAAAGCCAATAGAACCTGTGGCCAAAGCAACGATTATTGAAGAATAAACAATAAACTTCAGGGATAGACCAAAGACGACTGCTTTACGAGCAGCCTGAACTTTAGGCTCTTTTTCCCCTCTTGAGCTCATCGATTAACTTAATCTTATCCACTTATGTGGACCTGTGCAAAGGGACATTGAGCTTGGGGCTGGAAAAGGTGCTGGGCGATGTCCTACCATCAATATTATGAATCAATCAATGTATGCCAAAGCGCTGCCGGAGAATTATCAGATAAAGAAGCAAATTGCTTCTGGGGGTATGGGACATGTCTTTCTGGCTTACCAGAAGGATCTAGACCGTGATGTAGCCATCAAGTTCCTCGATTTGAGCAAAGAAGGGGGCCGCGAGGCTTTTCAAAGGTTCAAAGACGAGATCAAGGTCTGTGCTCGCCTTCATCATCCTCATATTGTTGCTCTTCTCGACTTTGATTTGGAGAGCGAATATCCATATATCGTCTTCGAATACATTGAAGGAATGACGCTCAAAGACAAGGTGAAGAGTCAGAAGCTGAAGAAACTATCTGATTTGCTAGACATCATGGCCGAAGTAGCAGATGCCATGGATTATGCTCATGGCGAAGGCGTTGTCCACAGAGACATCAAGCCAGAGAACATTCTCGTTACGACTGATGGTTCTGCGAAAGTGGCTGATTTTGGTTTGGCCAAACTTGGTGGCGTGACAAAAGTAAAGACTCAAACAGGTTATGCTGTTGGGACGCCACAATACATGTCACCTGAGCAGATTGAAGGCAAACAAGTCACTGGTGCAAGTGACATGTATTCCTTTGGTGCTGTTCTGTTTCATATGGCAGCAGGCAGCCCACCTTTTGGAGCAAGCAAAGGTGCTGATGTTCTGAGGAGACATCTCAAAACGGTTCCTCCTCTACTTCTCGATGTATCACCAAAGATGCCTGAACTTTTGGGTCATCTCGTTGAAGTTTCCTTGCAGAAAGAGCCTGACTGCAGACCAGCACAAGTGTCGGAAGTTGCCCAAGCCCTTCGTGACATCTCATTGGAGCTACGCGAAAACGGCGATAGAGTAACCTTACCAAGGCCTGGCCGTCGACTCAGTTCGACCATGAGTCACAAGTTACCGAAAAAGCCTCTTCCACCACAATCTTCAGGGATTGGGAGAAAAGTTCTTTTGGCTGTTGCCCTAATTCTTCCTGTTTTGTTAGGTGCATATGCCTTTTTGACTGGTGGCCAAGAGTCGACTACCTCTGGTGACGTAACCATAGTGTCCTATGGTGCCAAGACTGCACTCGTTCGTTGGAAAACCTCTTGGCCTGCCAAAGAAGCAAAGGTTGTGTTGACCAATGATGGCACTGACCAACAGGTCAAACTTACTTCTTTCATCCAGAAAGAAGGAAAAAAAGGAGAGCCAACAACTTACGAAGGATTGCTGAAAGAGCTCGAGCCAGATAAATCTTATGACCTTGCTTTACTCAAGCCAGATGGTTCTAAAACGCTCAAGGCATCGCTGAAAACCCATAAACTAGAACCATTTAAACCTCTTCGTTCTATTCGGTTAACGAGCAAAGGAAAACTGACTTTTACTGTCCAAGCGAGAATGCCAATGACTGTACGTTTCTCACCTAAACCAGAAGAGGTGAATCCTGTCAGCTCAGGTAAAAAACCTGCCTATGCCGGTCGGCATATGGCTACATATTCACTTGATGCACTTGTCAGAGATCCTGCCATTCAGGCCAAGATTACTTCCATTGATGGTGAAGACAAACGTGAAGTCATCGATGTCCGAAAGTACTTCAAAGAACTCTTTGCAGCCTCATATTCAGATTTCGAACGGTCTCGTGACGAAGGTGACTTCTGGGTTCTTTTCAACAAGGCAGATCAAGCCATTGGCAGAGTCTTCCGAGATGGAGAACGTAGATACAAAAGACTGAAAAAGAAAGATCCCTCGGCCTTACCCCAGTTCGAAAAAGAATTCTGGGCTTCGATTACAACTACTCTCAAGTGTACAAAATGGTTTTCGTCTCTAGAGCCTCTTTTGCCAGGTTTGCCATCATTTGTCAAAAGCAAACTCTGTAATGATGAATGCAAAGAGAAGGCTGCATTGGCACTTCTGGGTTTGTCACTCGTAGACCGTGCTGCAGGCCATTATGAACTGCCGCGAAATCCATCTTGGGTTCCTGCCTTGTCACCAGAAAATCGTCCGTTCCCCTTGGGATATGGACGCTCTTCCTTAGTTGGTGATGTAGGTAGCCACAAGTTCACAGCAGACATCGATCTTATCAAGCGAAGAGTTTATTTAATGTTTGATGACAAACATCCCAAATTCAAAAATATCTTTGGCACAGGAGTGAAAGCAGACCTTTTCTCTGCCCAAACTTGGTCCACTAGTCTATCAAACAAACACATACGTAACGTGAACAAAGGCGAGTTGGAATTGGCTATTCGTACAGCCATCATGCCTTCTGTAATCGTTGTTGACATCAACAAAGGTAGATTTGTGACAACATTCGAGCCACGCCGTAAAGATGTGGCTCATTACACACAGTGGCGTCGCGACAGCGGAGCAAATGTACGTGAAGTCGCAATGATGTTGAGAGGCGACCTCAAACAAAAAGGAAAAATGCAGGAGTTTCTCAAAGTCATCGAAGAGGGTATTTATCAAAAACCCAAGAAACTCTATCACTACATTCCCTTGAGTTGTCTCTATAAGGGAAACAACACAATAAAGATTTATCAAATGTCAACAGCCATTGATAGCCTGGAATACATTGGTGTGACCTCAGTCAAGATTAGGTTGCAAAAAAGATGAGAATCTTTATCGGGTTAAGAGTGTATATGGATATATAGTAAACTGCTACTTCAGGTTCATCAATTCGTGTTAAATTGTGATTTACTTCGTAAATGTAACCATTAGGTACGGGGGCACTTGATGACTCTAGATTTTCACTATTACATTACCTACATTGCAGCAAGAGAAGCTGGTTTTAGCGGTGCGATGGCTCACCGAATAGCAATAATGGCCCAGGCAATAGATGAAGCCTGTGGAAGCGGTTTAAAGACTCCGACGACGAATGCAGCCCCTGTGACTCGGACTGCCCACAAAATGGGCATCAAAAACCCGAAAGAAACTTCAGGATTTATGAGCAAAAAGAAAGGTCGGTCAGAAGACTACGCAACAGTTTGGGTCGCTTTCCACTTTTTGCCAGGAAACTATGGCGATTCCATGGCCTATGGTTTCAACTATAGGGGGCATGTCAATAACCTAGACACTAAAGCCAAATCAATTGGTAAGACAAAGTCATTTCTTCAATTTGGTTCAAAGGGAAGGGCCAAAAAGAAGGCTAAGAGCCACTCAGACTTTTTGGATAAACATTCAGGAGATATGGATTCAACTAAATGGGGTCAAAAAAGCAATATGATCTGTGCCCCATATAGTACACAAGCGCAAGGTATGATGGATGACATCATCGAACTCAGCAAATTGAGTGAGAGTGCTTTGATGAATCGTGTTGCTGCCAAAGCGCCAAAGCTCAATGCTTTGAACCAAAAAATCGGTACGAAACTGAACAAGTTGGAATTCCTCATTTCTCTCACTGGCGCACGTGTACATGTTTTGGCAGACACTTTTGCTCATCAAGGATGTGCCGGGTTTAGATCTAAGGCCACAAATGACCACACTGATTTTCAGACTTTTGAAGGTGGCAAGTGGAAGACTCATAAGATCCGAGGCGCTAAAGGTACTCCTGCATGGCTTTCATTGTTTGGCCATGGACGTTTTGGTCACTATCCAGATGTACCAAGTGCTGTCTATAAATGGACTCGCCCTTGGGATGGCCAGACATTCAATAGAAACAATCCAACACAGTTCATGGAAGCTTTTATGATGTTGGTTCAGTGTATGCAAGATATTCGTAAGGCTCTCAAACTCAATGCTGTTGATTCATCTTGGGATCGCCAGATGGACAAGAGTTTCTTTAGTTCGACAGCCATGAAGAAGGATGTTAAGCCTAGGCTCAAGTATCTTAGAGACTACATCATCAAACGCGATGGTCGTGATCTCGAACTGATTTCAGAAGGTGACGCCATCAAAATGCTCGACCACGATTGGTTGACTCATTTTAGTGTTGCTTGCGAATATCACCAAAACTGGGTGATAGATTTTTGTGAAAAGAACATACTGAAAATGAAGTTCGATTCATTCTTGTCTCAAGTTCGCTCCAGTGCAAGTGATGGTTAAACCCGGTTAAAGTCTACCGGTGTTCTGTTGTTATGCAGACTTGGTTCGGCATTTCTTGCTTATTAGTTTTTTATAATCCGTAGAGCACTTTTAGTTGATCTCAGTTCTTTGCTAGTCGCCTTTGAATCTTTTTATCGAGCTTGGCAGTGATGTTGTAACGCGCGATGATTTTAGCTTTATCCATCTTGATGAAAATGTCAGAGCCAATAAAG
The DNA here is from genome assembly GCA_964643655.1 of uncultured bacterium. Lineage (GTDB taxonomy): Bacteria > Muiribacteriota > UBA6191 > CAZXTJ01 > CAZXTJ01 > CAZXTJ01. The sequence continues at coordinate 3,385 of CAZXTJ010000186.1, read as the reverse complement.
ACTGGTTTCTTGCCCAGCTCTTTACGCAGTCCACCTTTGACGAGACAACCAAAGACCAACTCGGTGCAATAATACCGTTGGCTATCAGTACCGCCCATGCGGTGATAAATGGGGCGAGCAAAAGGACCAAAGATGTTTAGCAAGAATGATTGACCAAAGAGGTAGTCATAGTCATAACCTAGTGCTGACATTACCCGTTTTTCTCTGGCGAAGTTGATGGCTTTTTGTCGCTGTTCACTTGTCTGAAAGGGAGGTCGGATGATGAGAAAGGATGATGCTCCGTCTACATAGATGGACATGTCATTCTCTTTCACACCGCCGCCAATGGCTTCAATGATTCGATGTTTTCCATTGTCTTTACCTACGTATATAGCTGCATGAACAAAGACAGAGCGAGTCACCACATCAGAGAGTATGTTGGTGAAAAACATTGGCTCAGTCACCTTTTTCACCTTTTTTCTTTGCACCAAAACATCGCCAAGCTGTAATTCGAGCGTTTCCAGATCCTCTCTCGTCGATATTTCTATAGGAGCAGCTTTCGCTGCAGCCAACTCGTCTTCATAGACAAGATCTACTTCAATAGTTTCCAAGCCAGTAAAACCAAGGTCATCACTTTGGGCGAACAAAGAAGAGCAACAGAGAATCCAAATCAATAAAGCTATTAGCATCATGTTTCCTCCAGATTAGGAGAAAGCAAAGGATAGGCCAATTACACGAAGTACTCCTAATAGCGTGCTAGGAGCGAATTTATATCGTTGCTGAGATCCACATATGTGCAAGAACTCAACACTGAGCTGTTCAACAAGTGAACAAGGGGTTACTCTTTCAGTTCAAAGCTGGCTGAAAGTCCTTCAGCGCTGTTGGGACCAACATAGACAGTGAATAGACCTGCTTCAGAGCCTATAGTCATATCGCTTTTGAGGAACTGAAAATCGTTGTTCGTGATAGTGAAGTCAACCCTACGCTTTTCACCACTTTTGAGTTTGATGCGTTTAAATCCTTTGAGTTGTCGCAGAGGGCGAGTGACTGAACCAACGTGATCACGCAAGTAAAGTTGCACCACTTCTTCACCATCTATTGAGCCAGTGTTTTTAACCTCTACAGTCACTTTCAGTTTGTCTCTTCTGCTCATTTCAGAGTGGGAGAGTTTGAGATTTTTGTATTGGAAAGTGGTGAAGCTCAAACCATAACCAAAGGGAAATAGAGGTGTGTTGGGAGTGTCTAAGTAATTGGACTTGTATTTCTCGAAAGGATTTTGGGGCGAAATGGGACGACCTGTGTTTTTCACGTCGTAATGAATTGGAACCTGTCCCACGTTACGTGGTGTAGTAACAGGCATTCTGGCAGATGGATTGTGTACTCCAAAGAGAATATCTGCGATTGCCGGTCCTGCCATCGTACCCAAGAACCAAGTCTGCAAAATTGCGTCGACGTTGTCGTTTTCCCAGGTAAGTGCTAGAGGACGGCCACTCATCACAACAAGGAGTAATGGTTTGCCAGTCTTTTTCAGTTCCTTCAGTAGCTTTTGCTGTTGTCCAGGCAGCTGCAAATTGGTGCGACAAGCTGCTTCACCACTTTGATTATAATCCTCACCCATTACAGCAACTATGACATCAGCTCTACGTGCAGCGCTGAGAGCTTTGGTAAAATCACTCTGGGAGTTACCTTTGATTTCACATCCTTTTGCATAAAAGAGCTCACAACGACCACTATCTTCCAAAGCTCTTTTGACAGTTATTGCCTTTTTCCAATCTCCTGCTGCAGACCACGAACCAATCAAGTCTCTCTGGGAGTTGGCAAGAGGTCCGACGAGGGCAATTTTTGTCTTCTTATTCCTTAGAGGAAGTATAGAGTTCGAATTTCGCAGCAGAACAATGCAACGACGAGCAAAATCTCGAGCAAAATTGCGATGAGCCAAAGTCATGACAGAGCGCTTTTCTCGACCTTCATCGCTATATCGATAGGGGGAACGGAGTATGCCAATGTGGGCTTTTGCTTCGAGTACACGGCGAGCTGCTTCATTTATTCGTTGGCTTTTTACTTTTCCTTTGGCCACTAGTTTCAAAAGATTGTCTTTGAAGACGCTTCCTTGCATATCCATATCGACTCCAGCATTTATGGCCAATTGACCTGCATGGCTCAATGAAGAGGCGAAGCCATGTGGAATTAGTTCGTTGATGGATGTGTAATCTGTGACGACAAATCCGCGAAAGCCATATTGTTTACGCAATAAGTCCGTTAGCAGCATTTTGTTGGCTGTTGCAGGTACTCCATTTAGTTCATTAAAAGCAGTCATCACAGAGGCAGCTCCTTCATCGAGAGCAGCTTCAAATGGTGGTAGGAAAGTCTCATGTAAAGTCCTGTGAGAAATGTCTACTGTATTGTAATCACGACCTGCTTGTGCTGCACCGTATGCTGCAAAGTGTTTGACACATGCCAACAAAGAGTCAGTCTTTTTTAGAGAGTTTCCTTGTATGCCACGCACTCTAGCGCGTGCAATCAAAGAAGCTAGATAAACGTCTTCGCCAGCTCCTTCAGATATTCGACCCCATCGTGGATCACGACAGATGTCGACCATGGGGGCAAAGGTCCAATGAAGACCTTCAGCAGCTGCTTCCTTGGCGGCTATATGGGCAGCCCCTTCTATGCGTTTCAAGTCCCAACTGGCTGCTTCACCCAAAGAAATAGGGAAGATTGTACGATGGCCATGTATGACGTCATAACCAAAGAGCAGGGGGATGCCCAATCTAGTCTCTTCAACGGCAATCTTTTGCAGTTTGCGCGTGAAAGCAGCTGTATAGGCGTTGAATATAGCACCCACTTTTCCTTTCTTGATATCCTCTTGGTAACCCTTTCTCACTGTGGGACCTGTTGTGTCCCAGTCACTAGTGAGCAGCGTCAACTGGCCAATCTTCTCTTCAAGAGTCATTTTTTGCAGCAGTGACTCGACTCTTTGTTGATCACTTTTACTGAGGGGAGGGAGACCTTTGCTCATTGACAGAGCAGGCAACAAGACGAAGATGAGGATGGATGCAAAACAGAGACGACTATTCATTCATATTCCTTTCGAAGCCAAGTCTATCCAAACTGCGATGAATTTCTGGGCAAGACATGAACAAGCGCCAGAGTAAACCTGTACGATGATTTTCCATCATAATGATGATTGGTCCCTGATCTATGGCAAGGTGATCTTTGGCTATCCATCCTGTTTGGGGATGGAAGGCATCTTTGAAACCTTTGGGGCCAAAAAGATTGGGAACCTTGAAGAAGCCTTGCAAAGCTTCCAGGGAATATTGCGGCGTATAGACAATTGCAGATAGAGCAGCAGTGGGAGTTACGACACCCCTGTCTTCTGTTGGACTGTGGGCTGCATATCCCCCAGGTG
>CAZXTJ010000185.1:0-13043 GCA_964643655.1 uncultured bacterium | reverse complement strand
CTTGGGTGCAGAGATAGTTCTCGAAAGGTTCAAGCGTGAGTTCTCTAGCTGCGTTGAACTGCGCCATCCCAATATCATCAAAGCCTTCGATTTCATAGCCTCTGAAGAGGAAGTAGCCATCATCCTCGAATATGTGGAGGCCTGCTCCATAGAAGATTTGCTCGAGTCTGGGCCCCTTCCCCTTGATGAAACTCTGCAGATAGCCATTTCAGTAGCCGATGCTCTGGCCTATCTCCATGAAGAGGGAATGCTCCATCGCGATGTCAAACCAGGAAACGTCATGCGTGACGTGAATGGTCGAGTAGTACTCATGGACTTCAACCTCGTCTTCGACACGGCTATGACAGCTCTGACGCAAACGGGTTTTGTCGTAGGTACTCCCATGTATCTGGCTCCAGAACTCATATGCGGAGAGGCTTACACAGAACAAGCAGATGTTTATGCTCTGGGACTACTCACTTGGGAGTGTTTGGCAGGAGATCCGCCTGAGGATGTTCTCGTCAACGTGAAAGACCTTGTTGCCTTGGGGCGACGTTCATTGCCCTCCATAGAAAAGACACTTCCTGAACTACCGAAAGCCCTCATCTCTGCCATAGACAGAGCAGTTGCTTATGAACTTGACGAAAGAACGGCCTCACCAGCCACATTCCGTGATGAGTTGAAAAGGATAAGAGCTCGAACGAAGAAAAGAAAGCTGAGTAAACCAGCAGCAAGAAACCTTGATACTCAGCCTGTTGAGAAAGTCTCACCAACTACCACAACGACTCAGAGCCCAATGAGAAAAATTCCATTGCTGCTCTTTATTGTTCTCTTGGTAACCTTGCTCATCTCCACTTTATACAGAGAGAAAGTTCCCACCAAGACCAAGAGGGACTCTCGAACTGATATCAATGATAGTGAATTCACAACACAAGATTTCATAAGAGTTGTTAAAGCTTTGAAAGGTGAAGGTTTTCCCCTTTCCGTAGCAAGGAAGAGCAAAGGTGATAAGAAACTCTGCCGCCAGTTGGTGGAAAAAGAGTGGGCCAATAGAAAGGTGCTTCGTAGAGAGCTGAGCAAAGCTCTAGAAAACCAAAAGAGGTACTTCAGAAGTAAAGCTCCTCTCGATGAGAAGATTGAGTTCTTTAATTCTCTTGTTCATCTGCGCCGCTTAGATGCTTTGTTGGCCGCCAACAGCGGACAAGCCAAATGCAATTGGAAATTGAATGAGAGTGATTTTGTTGGCAGCTATTACCTCAACAAGAGCCCTTGGCATTGGCGTACGGGACACTGGCCCAAAGAAGCCATTCGATATCGTTTCGAAGGCCGAAGAGGATTTATGTTGCCTTATCAGCCCAAAGGTTTTGAAAGAGCAGAAATGTCTTTGCTTCGCCTAGCAGAGGATGCCGATTTCGAACGTAAACTGTCCTTTTCCATAAGCAAGGATTGGATGGTCAAGTGCAAAGAGAAAGTCACACTTTTTCTCGAGCTTCGTTCAGTGAGCCCAGAAGCTGGATTTGAATTGACCATCAATGAGGGCTTGATAGTACCTTGTTGGCCCCTTGTGAAGACGAAAGTGAATCAGCTCCTATACCAACTCGTCGAGTTTCCAAGCAAACTACTCAAAGTTGGAAAGAATGAGTTGAAAGTCACACTCAAGACAGCTTCTCCCAGTTTTGCCCTCAGTCACGGCACATGGCGAGCTTTTGCCCTCTTCCCGGGCCCCAAAGAAAAGTGGCAAAAAGACTTCCATCCACAGGCAAAAGAATTTAATGAGAGACCACCCATTTGGCACGAAGAGACAGAAAGCATTATCTTCACTCCCAAAAGACTGGCTACTGCCGTCAAACAAATAAAAGAAGAGAAACTTCTCTCTCGTTTCGTCAAATTGGCAAACCACAAGGGTTCTGCCGCCATGCGCTCCATCAAGGATGAGTTGGCGAGCAGTTTGGAATTGTGTGCTGCCGTAGATGAAGCCATGGATAAACATGCCACCTATTTCGAAGAGAAAAACTCATTGACCGATAAAGCCGAACTATTCAACTCACTCTCTTATATTCGCCGTCTCGATGCTCTTTTCGTGACTTTCGGAGAACCATCCTTCAGCGGTTGGCAACCTCAGTCTCCCCATTTTGTCAAATTACATCTATTGGCAGAAGCACCCTTTTTGAAATGTAGAGACAAAGCCAAATCAAGTCTCGTCATTAGAATGAAACACAATCTGTTGGAGAAAAGTTTCGTCCCCAGGCAGGTTGCCGACAGAATGAGCCAACAAATTAGTTTTGCTGCTGTCTTTGGCAGAGAAAGTCACCAGATAGTAGAAAAAGTTGAGTTGAGCAAAAAATGGTTGAGCCAATGTGAAGACGGTAGGGCAATCTTGGCATTTGGTGTAAGACTATGTTTCCCTGACTATTTCGTTGCTTTGTCCATCAACGATGAACTCAGCTTACCCATTTGGCATCCAAAACCATCAGGCGACATCAAACCTTTCTTTTTCGCTGCAGAAATTCCAGTTCAACTACTCAAAGAAGGTGAAAACATCTTTGTTGGAGAGCTACACAGCCTCTCCTTGCGAGAAACTCTGCGCGGCGGAGCTTGGCACAAAACCTTTATGGCACCTGGCTCTTGTAATCGATGGCGAGATGATTTGGCCATCGTTGCTAGCTCACCACTCGTTCAGCAGGAAAAGCGCTAATCATTCTCTTTGGTCAACTGATCAAGTCGTTTCAAGAGAGTGGGAAAACGGTATTCACCAGCCATATTTTCTATGAATTTGGCAGCTTTATCTGTCTCTATTCCTTCTGCTGTGACGTAAAGTGGATTAACACTCTTCCCTCTTGTGACTGCCTTGGCAACACTATGGGCCTCCATGAAGTGGCTCTTTGCCACACCAATGACTGGTACTGCGCCTTTGAGAGCTTTGTGAAGGTGAGCTCCTAATCCAGGTCTGCCAATGGCCAACCAGACAAAACCATCGACCACAATCGTGTCGAGGGGCTCTTGCACTTTTTCGAGTATGTGCAAGATACAGGGTAGCTCGCGAAGATAAAAACTGCCTGATACATACTCTTCTACTTCAGCAACTGTTGATATGAGCTCTTTGTAAGGTTCTTCATCGGTCCAATCATCAAAAAGGATGCAAGCAACTCGAGCTGTTCCATCCTTTTTGTAGTGAACATCAATTGCAGCAATCATGGCTCTCACCTTACGGCTTTTGGCACTTACTCCCATAATCATGGTTATCTGATTGTACACCTAGATAGTGTATTTGCCATATGTTGTTGACGGGGCCATAAAGAAGTCGATAAATTTTATCGTGTTTTATTTTGTATCTGTTAGGGGTGGGTTATGAATATTGCCAAAGACATGACAGCTTTGATGGGAAACACGCCTTTGGTTTGGCTCGATAGAGTGGGCAAAGGATTGCCAGGTCGCGTTGCTGGTAAATGTGAGTTTTTTAATCCTACTTCCAGTGTGAAGGATAGGATAGCCCTTTCAATGATCACTGCCGCCGAAGATGCTGGGCGCATAGGTTCGAGAACAGTAATAGTAGAACCAACATCAGGCAACACTGGAATAGGTTTGGCTTTTGTTTGTGCCTCGAGAGGTTACAGACTGGTTTTGACAATGCCTGAAAGCATGTCAAAAGAAAGACGGCGACTTCTGAGCGCACTTGGGGCTGAAATTGTTCTGACACCAGCTTCAGGGGGAATGAAAGGCGCTATCGATAAAGCCAATGAACTGTGCAGTAAAGATGAGAATTACATCATTCTGCAGCAGTTCCAAAATCCGGCCAATCCAGCAGTTCATCGCCAAACGACTGCAGAAGAGATTTGGCGGGACACTGAGGGTAAGGTGGATGTTTTTGTTGCTGGTGTGGGCACAGGAGGCACCATTACAGGCGTTGCCCAAGTGCTGAAAGATAGAAAACCGGAAGTTGAGATTGTTGCTGTCGAGCCATCGGACTCAGCTGTGTTGTCGGGACAAGCTGCAGGTCCTCATGGCATCCAAGGTATTGGTGCAGGATTTGTCCCTGACATCTTGCGACGAGACCTCATTGGCAAAATCATCACAGTAAAGACAAAAGATGCCATGGAGACATCGCGCAATCTAGCCAAAAGAGAGGGAATTCTTTGTGGCATAAGCGCTGGAGCAAACACCTTTGCCGCACTGCAATTGGCAAAAGAAGAGGCTTATCGAGACAAACTCATAGTCACTATCCTCTGTGACACTGGCGAGAGGTATTTATCTACGGAGCTCTATCAGGATTGAGCCCTATCTGGATTGAGCTTTATTGCATCTAGATCTCATTATCGATACATACAGATAACTCAGTAATACTGGGTAATCAAACTATGTTAGAGTGCTCTGTGGGGTAACCATCAGACACTGGAGGCAGAGTAATGAGATTCTCTGTTGTTTCTATTCTTCTGACAATGTTCCTCTGTTCTGTGAACATTAGCAAAGCAGCCGAAGAGTGTACCTTTGAAGCGCCAGTTGGTTGGAAAGAACTAAAACCTGGTCCTCATTGGCATTACGAAGGTGCAAAAAAATCACAGCTCTTTATGACCAAAGGGATTGTCTGTGACTTGAAGAAAGGGCCCAAGGGGCTTGCCAAGCAGGCACTCAAAGACTTCAACGAAAGAGCCCAAAAGTGGCGCAACTTCTGCAAGAGTGAGGGTTTGTCCCTACCAACGACATGGACTTATGAATGCCAAGAGCTAGCCAATCCAGCCAAAGTTGGCAAAGCTGCCGTTGCTGCCATTGAAACGATGGTCTCCCGTCCGAGCGGGCTTTTCAAGACCTTCACACAATGGGTCCTTTTCCAAAAGAGCGGACCGATGTGGCAAATAAAAATGGAGACCCCTCAGGACCTTTACGACAAGAGCAAAAAGAATTTGCTGCAGAGTCTTCAGAGCCTAAAGGAAGGAGGAAAATAATGAAAACTATCATCGTTTCTCTCCTCTTTCTGTCACTCTCGTTTTCCTGCTCTCAGGCTGCCTCTTCTGCAGAAAAAACAGAGACCACTACTGAGTCAAAAGCTTATGCCTCGAAAGAGTACGAACGAGCGAAACGCCTCTTCTCAAAGGCTGTTACCGCTGTGGAAGAAGCGGCGAAAAAAGGTTCTCCCCTGGCCCAGAAACATTTGGCTGACTGTTATCTCTATGGAGTTGGTGTGAAGCAAAATCATGCCAAGGCTGTCCTATTTTATGATAAAGCTGCCAAAAATGGTCTCTCATCAGCTCAAGAGCGTTTGGGTCATTGTTTTGAATTTGGCGAAGGAACGGCCAAAGATCCACGCAAAGCAATAATGCATTATAGAAAAGCCGCAATGGCCGGCTCGCAGAAGGCTGCTTATAGACTAGCCTTTTGCCACGAATATGGTGTTGGTCGACGCCGAAGCATGGAGAGAGCCATCTATTGGTACGAAAAAGCTGCAGATCTAGGCCTGACTGAGGCTATGCATAGACTGGGTGATTATTATCTATGGGAAGATGATAAATCTGCCAAGGAAGGCTCTGACAATAAAAGAGCTTTTACCTATTATGAACGGGCCGCCAAATTGGGTCATGGTCTTTCGCAACTAGAAGTTGCCTCTTTGTATATGTCTGGTCGTGGAGTTGAAAAATCTGTGAGCAAAGCTGTCGAATGGCTTAAAAAGGCTGCTGAGCAGGGTGTAGGTATTGCCTCACGCAAGCTAGGTGATTGTTATCGGCTTGGTTTAGCAGTAAAAATAGACGCCACAAAAGCAGCCACGGCCTATTTGAAAGCTGCTGAAAGTGGCGATGGTGCAGCGGAATACAAACTTGCCATCTGTCACGAATATGGCTATGGCTTAAAAAGAGATGCCACAGAAGCAGCTAGGTGGTACGGCCGTTCAGCTGGTCGCACATACATCGCTGCCTTTGTGAAGCTAGGCCAATGTTACGAAAGTGGCTTTGGTGTTGATGAAGATCCCAAAGAGGCATTCTTGAACTATAAAAAAGCTGCTTCTGAGGACAACATAGATGCAATGTTCCATCTTGCCCGTTGCCACGAGTTTGCCATTGGGACCAAGCAGAATTATGCAGATGCTTTTTATTATTATTCTCAAGCTGCCACCAAAAACCATGGTCACGCCAAATTGGCTCTAGGCAGACTTTGCGCACAGGGTTTGGGTACCATCAAGTCCCCGCCCAATTCTGCACAGTGGTATCGGCTGGCTGCCAAAGACTTTGCTGAAGAGATAAAACCATTGGCCTTTTACCTTCGTTTGGGGCTTCATTGCGTGAACGACAAGAACAAAGACGAGTGGTTGTCCTGGGCAGCTCAGCAGGGTCATCCAGAAGCTTGTTATGATCTTGCCTTCATCTTTGAAGGTAAGGGAGAAAAAGATACGAAGTTTTATGAGCAGGCAAGTCATTGGTATGGTTTGGCAGCCAATGAACTTGCTAAAAGAGCAGCTACTACTGAAAAACGAATGAATGAGGCTTTTTCGGCACCTGAAAAATGGGTACAGGCAGATCCATATGCAATAGATGCAGATACGGGTTCGAAAAAAGGTTTGTCAAAAGATGACGACGAGCTCGATCTCTAGTCTTCTTCGTAGCGATAACCAGCTCCGTGGACCGTTTTGACAATGCGTGGTTCTTTGGGATCTAATTCCACTCTTTTGCGTAGTTTTGATACGTGCTGATCAAGTGAACGGCTAGAGGGGAAATAGTCCATTCCCCAACACTCGTTGAACATTGTATCTCTGTCCACGACCTTACCCTTCATCTTGAAGAGAAGGGTCAGTATTTTTATATCGCGCAAACTGAGATCGATTGTTTCGTCACCACGACGAGCCCTTAGTTGATTTGGCAGCACTGTCAAATCATCCATCACAAACTCTTCCAACTCTTCAGGTGCTTTTTTTCTAGCTGCCAAACACCGTCGACTGACAGCACGTATACGAGCGATGACCTCTTTCACACCAAAAGGTTTCATTATGAAATCATCAGCCCCCAGTTCCAGGCCCAAAACTCTGTCAATCTCTTCAGATTTTGCACTAATGAAGATGATTGGAATGACTTCGTCCTTTTTCCTTATCTCACGACAAACATCGTAACCGTTCATTTCGGGCATCATGATGTCCAAACAAACGAAATCAGGGTTTTCTGCGCCATATTTTTCCAAAGCGACCTTGCCATTTTCAGCACCAACGGTGATGTATCCTTCGTTCTGCAGTATCTCTAGCAGCCCTTCGCGAATATTTCTGTCATCTTCTGCCACGAGAACTTTCATCACTCTTCCTCCATCTATGGCTAATCTTTGGTCACTAGAGTCAGTTGAAAAGTGGCACCTTTATCTGTCCCCAAAACACAGAGATCGCCACCATGTAATCTCGCTAATTCGCGAGCAATGGCCAAACCAATTCCTGTGCCTGCAGCTCCTTCAGTCAGCTTGTCACTGGCGCGGAAGAATGGTTTGAAAATCTCTTCATGTAACTCCTTCTTGATACCAGGTCCATCATCTTTGACTGTGAGGGTCAGCAGGTCATTCTGCAAAGAAGTCTTTATCTGAATGGTCCCACCAGATGCTCCATATTTCTCCACATTGCTGACCAAGTTGCCCAATACCTGCTCGAGAGCATCGCCATCAAAGAATGCTTCATTAGTTGCATTACCATTAAATTCAACAATAAGATCTTTTGCTTCCAAAGATGGACGGAATCTATCCAATACAGAACGAACAACCTCATCAACAACACCTGAAGTGCGTCTGATTTTCAACTTTTTCCTTCGATGACGAGCAAAAGAGAGGACATTGCCGATGAGCCTGCTCAGCCTCTGACTCTCAGAGACAATGACTGCCAGATATTTGTTTGCTTTGATGTCCTCTTCCAAGAGTTCGTCATCAAGGAGCTCAGCATACATTCGTATGTTTGTGAGGGGTGTCTTCAATTCGTGTGAGACTTGATTGACGAAGTTGACTCTCTGCTGAGCCTCTCGTATTTCTCGTGTGTATTCACGGAAGAACGAAAAAGCCATCCACAGAAGTGCAATTGCCAGGGCAAGGAGCCCCAGAATGAGGCTTCTTTGCATCCCACCCTGCAAAAGGCCATCAACATCTTTGGCATAATATTCCATTTGCCAGGCGTTGAAGGGATAACTGAGGTGTAAAAATACACGTGGTTTCTCATTCTTCGCAGGGACGTAAGCGCCCCATTCATAAAGTTTACCACCTCTTGCATCACGCAAAATTACGAGACCATTTAGAGTTGGCAATTGAGGATTGGTATCAGGCAAAAGAGCAATGACATCAGAGATCAAACGTGTTCTGTCCATCTCAATGCCAATGACAGCACCTGAAGTTTGGCGCAACCAGAAAATGAGGTTCATTCCCCTGCCCCAGTACCAAACATGCCAGCCGTAATTTTGTTTCTGCCCTTTTTTGGATTGATCACTTGGCTGCCAAAATCTTTGGCCTTCATCCCACAATCTTTGTGTGCGTGTTAAGAATGCTCTTTCCTTTTCACTTTTGGGATTTTTGGGATTGGGATAGAGAAGTTTCCCATCATCGCCAAGAACAAAAAGCTGTCGAATTGTTGGCTGGCGTCGGCAAAGAGTGAGCAATTCATCTCGGACACTCTCAGGCAATACATCCACTCGCCTGCTTCTCCATTGACGGGGAATAAAAGCCTGTTGTCTCATCTGCAATTGTTGCCTGGGCATGGCCATTCCTTGCTGCGCCAATGACTGAGCTCTACTGTTGTTGGCAGCCATATTGGGATAGATGGGTGCATTCAGGAGACTGTCAGAATTGTTGTTCTGATCATTCGCTATCCATTTCTCGACAACCTTCTCTACTTGGCGAGCAAGATAGAGCATTTCTCGTTGTCGCGTATCTCGAAAAGAGGCAATGGTCCGGTCCTTTTCCCGCAAAGGTTGTTCAAGTAGTTCACGAACTCGATGGCGCACCATTTCTTGCTCATCCAAAGCCATGCGATATCCCAACCAAGCTGTTGTTGCCAATGGCACAACAACGATGATGGATAATAGCAAAGCTAGTTTGGGGCGCATTGTCTCTTTCCTTTGTTTCAAAATCTCAAGACCTAGAGGGCCCCCAGAGGGGGCCCTACCTCATATTACCTTAATAAGATTGCTGCATATCGTACTCATATTGCATCTTACGCATTGATTTTCTGGTTTTGTTCCAGTTCTTGCCAGCAACCTGTTCAGACTGTATGCGATTGAACTTGGCGTCCTTGAGCAAGGACTCGTCATCCAAATCATTGGCGTAAGTATTGAGTTCTTTGTAGTTTCGCTGAAGCAGTTTCTGTGCTTGTTTGACTTGTCCTTTGTCACGAAGTTCCAGGGCTTTTTTGTTCATTTCGTTGGCCACCATACGGACGGCTGATGCCATTACTTTTTTGTCTTGGTTTGCTTTCACTGTTTTGGCCAGTTGGGTGAAAGAGACGCCTGCTGAACCTGCCAATGAGTCGTTCTTTTTTGTAGCCATATTGCCGTAAGAAACGTCTACTGCCGCAATCTGCAGTTTCTGACCAGGGCGACCGGCAGGAACTTCCACTTCCACGACGATGAACTTCTCTTGGCGACTATAAAGCTGGTTGAGCATTGCAGTTACTTTGCCCCCTGAAATATCTGCTTCACGGCCAAGTACACGAAGAGGTTTGATACCATCTCCACATTTGACTTTGACCAGTACTTCACGGGCAACGACCGATAGCAAATCACCAAACTCCAATTTGAAGATTTTTGCCAAGTCAGAAGGTTTTTCAACAAATGCATGGTTACCATCAGAAGATTTGGCGAGCTGACTCATGAGGTCTTCATTGTAACCAAGGCCCAGACCTATCGTTGAGACAGCAATACCCTCCTTCATGAGCGAAGCACCCAATTCTCCCAGTTCACCAGGTGTTGCCGGGCCAACATTGGCTTGGCCATCTGAAAGAAGAATGACACGGCTGATGTAATTGCCATTGAGATTTTTCCTAATCTCTTCGGCTCCTTTGCTCACACCAGCAAAGAGAGCTGTCGAGCCACCCGTGTTGATAGACTTGATTTTGCCAATGACAGCTGCTCTGTCAGTCAAACGCATAGCTGGTACGAGCACGTTCACCTTGTCGTCATAGGTGACAATGGACACTATGTCACGCTCATCGAGCAGTTCGACGGCAGTAATCGCAGCTTCACGAGCCCGAACTATATTCTCTCCGGCCATTGATCCAGAACGGTCGAGTACGATTGCGATGTTGACAGGCACTCTGCTTTCGTTCTGCAGCTCAAAACCCGTTAAACCAACTTTGAGGAAAGCCTTTTGCGCTCTACCTGCCAACAGAACAGGAGTGCCCATTGCCACATTGAGTTTTACTTTGTCTGCACGAGCGGCCCAACCCATCGCTGGGACCATGGCAGCGAAGATGGCGATGATGATTAAAGTTCGATAGTTCATGGGACTCCTCCTTCGGTATAAGTCACGGTAAACCAGGACACCTTCTAACCTCAATGCTATGCCCTAGCAAAGATGATGTAGTCAGCAGTAAGTGAGAGCTTTGTAAATATTCTGTAAACGCGAGGATTTGTGGTACCTGAGGCTTTCACAAGGTAAAATGGAGATAATGGCAACAAAAACTATCAATCCCGCTGAAGTTCTGCCCCCACGGGCAGCGAAACGGTATGAGAAACTCAAGCTCATCGGTCGTGGTGGGATGGGCGAAGTTTACAAAGCTCGTGACGCCTTGTTGCGTAGGACCGTTGCCATCAAAGTAATTATTCCTTCTGGACGGTCCACACGCTCGAAAAAGGAGCGTTTCCGTCGCGAAGTCATTTCCCTAGCCTGCGTCCACCACCCCAATGTGGTACAGGTATTCCATTATGATGAAGAAGAGGATTTCCTCTATTTAGTCATGGAATATGTTCGCGGACGACCTCTCAGAAGATTGATAGCTGATGGCCCTCTCCCATTGGCCCAAGCCGTGAAAATCACCAATCAGGTTGCTGATGGACTAGAAGCTTTTCACGCCAATGGCGTTTACCATCGTGACATCACTCCAGCCAATATCATGGTCGATGCAGCTGGTAAAGCCAAACTAATGGACTTTGGCTGTGCAGGTTTTGGTGAAAACTGGGATATGACTAGACTCACCAAAACAGGCCATCATGTGGGAACCTTTGCTTATATGCCTCCCGAGGTCTTTAGGGGAGAAGATTGGGATGTACGCAGCGACGTCTTTCAGCTGGGATTGGTTTTTTACGAAATTCTTACGGGGCAACAACCTCGCGATGCAACCAAATTGCTCAAGCTCACTGATCCAAATGCAGAGATAGATATAAAACCTCCCTCTTTCCATGTGGGCTCTGTTGATGAAGCACTAGACGACCTGGTATTGAAGGCTCTCGCTTTCCATCGCTCCGACAGAACAGCTGACGTATCTACTTTCAGCACTCAACTTCTTGCTTGGTATTCTTTTTATCTACGCCAGGCAACAGCAAAAGAAGAGGCACGTCTCACTCAACGTGTACCCGTGCGGTTGACAGAAGATGGCGACATAGACCCATCGTCCATGCCAGCCAGCCTGCGAGCCAAAGCTGCCCAGAATGTTGCAGCAAGAGACAAAGAGGCCAAGGCAGTAAACGATGACTCTATGTATGGTGCCTCTGATGGAGACGCTCCAGCCCAGAAGCCAAACAAACATAAGCGCTTCCGCCGTAAATCAATGTCAGTTCGTATGCCTGAAAAAGATAGGCAAGCTCTGCGGAACATCCGGAAAAAATCACTATCTTCCATACGAAAACGTTCTCGACCGCCAACAATGCCTTCGGCTGCCCAAGAACAGATTGCTCGCCACCAAATCGAAGTAGCCCGTATGGCCTGGTGGCGAAAGAGAATGACCATTGGTCTCTTCATCATTATTTTTGTAGGCGTTAGTTATAGGAAAGCGAGCAAATACTTTCAATTCGACTTGTTTGCCTATCTCTCCTCTCTCACTGGTAGTCCTGCAGCTACTTCTGCACCGTTACCAACGATTAGAACAACGAGCAGGCCCACTAAAAATGGAGCCAAAGGCCCCTCGTCTAATCTTTCGTCCAAGAACTCTCTGGCAGATGTAAAACGAGCCATATCTGGTGGTTCTGATGTCAATCAACCAAGGGAAAGTGGCTTACTTTCCCTTCACCTTGCTGTCATTAGAGACCAGCAGGATGTTGCTGAAGTGTTTTTGGACGGCGGTGGGGCTGTCGATGCAACTGACAAGTTTGGCTATGCGGCTCTTCATTGGGCAGCTTTTCTCGGTCGTTTGGAAATGACTCGTTTTTTGCTCGATCGAGGTGCCAACATCAATTTTGGTTGGAAAGTGACTACTCCTCTCCACACGGCCCTACAGGGACGTGAGACTGAAATGAAACGTATTTTGCGCAATGCCGTGAAAGACATCAAATTGGGCTCAGAAAGAGCTCGGAGAAAAGCCTGTGTTTTGGTAGCCATTGAGTTGCTCAAAAGAGGAGCTGATGTGAATGCTTTGGATGCCAGGCGAAGAACGCCACTACATTTGGCTGCCTCACTAGCTGACGAAAAACTGTTGAAGTCGATTTTGCAAAAAGGGCCTGAGGTCAATGCTCGTGATTACCAGGGGGAAACACCGCTATTCAACGCACTTCGCAGCCGCGCCCCCAAAAGGATGGTCAGTTGTCTCTTGGCCAATGGCGCGCGGGCCAAAACGAGCACCAATATGGGAACGACTCCACTGGCTCTGGCCAAACATCTAAAACTCATTTCTGTTGCGGCTATTCTACAGAGAGCAGAAAAATCGGAATAACTGCCTGAGAGGTTGGTACATATGAGGGGTTACATAATTCTTTTCACGATTTTCTCCCTATTTCTGGTTGGGCCTTTGCTTTCCTTTTCGCCTAAACTAGAGGTCGATCTCACTAGGGCCTACGACGGTTTGGAGACAGCTTCTGTGGAGGTAAAAAATCTCTCCCTCCACCAATGCGCTGTGCAGGTTGCCGTTAAATCTGAAACAGGCGAATACATTGGTCTATGGCTTTCGCAGCCTCTCCCCCTACACCCCAGCCCTCCTC
>CAZXTJ010000184.1:0-13106 GCA_964643655.1 uncultured bacterium | reverse complement strand
GTTCCATACCGTTCGTGC
Source organism: uncultured bacterium (assembly GCA_964643655.1). Taxonomy (GTDB): domain Bacteria; phylum Muiribacteriota; class UBA6191; order CAZXTJ01; family CAZXTJ01; genus CAZXTJ01. Next base: position 13,088 of record CAZXTJ010000184.1, on the reverse strand, counting down.
CATCATTGGCGCCAAAGACTACACCCTTGCCTGGTAGGACTTGCAGGTAATGAGGTGTGCCGGAGTTAACGCCTGGGAGAATATCTTTGATGAGAGTGGTGCCCGCTTCACTACCATCGGACACCCAGGGCTCCCAGTGATAAGAGGCGTGGAGAGCTGTGAAGATAATTTTTCCATTGTAGACGGTCATAAAGGATGGCAAACTTCCCGTGGTACCTGGATTGATATCTTTCACCATGACTGTACCTGCTTCAGTGCCATCAGTTCGCCATAACTCTATGCCATGCACTCCGTCAGTGGCACGGAAGTAGATGAGACCGTTATAGAGGATGAAGTCCCGAACATTGGCATGGCTCGTTGGATTGATGTTTTTAACCATGCCTGTTCCACCATCAGTACCATCTGATTTGAAGAGCTCTGTGTCAGTTGAGCTTCCGCCAATGAAATAAAAAGTGTTTCCATTGGCCATCATTTTTCCAGAAGGGCTGAATGCTGAAGCAGACATGGTAGGGCTCACTTCAACTGTTCCCGCGTCAGTTCCGTCTGTTTGGAAAAGTGCGAAACCACCGCCTGGGTTGGCCTGGAAATAAACAACAGTACCCAATGTCATCATGTTTCTGGGTTGGCTACTATTGGGAGCTCCAGCTGGATAAATGTCTTTGACCATGACGGTGCCAGCATCTGTACCATCGGATTTCCAAAGTTCTCTGCCATTGCTGTCAGTTGCAGCAAAATAAATGATACCGTTTAACTCAGCGAAATCCTCGGGCATGGAGTCACCAGTACCAGGGTTGATGTCTTTGACCAAAACGGTGCCAGCTTCTGTGCCATCTGTTTTCCAGAGTTCACGGCCGTTAGTGCCATCTGCACCACTGAAATAGAGTGTTGAACCAACTACGATGAACTCATATGGATTACCATCGCCACCGACAAAGATGTCCTTTACCATGGTGGTGCCTTCTTCAGTGCCGTCTGTTCTCCAGAGCTCTTGGCCATTAGTCCCATCAGTGGCAGAAAAATAGGCATTGCCATCCATGAAAATGTAACCGCCATTAAAAATGACCGTGCAATGGCTTTGGTCACCACCAGGACAGATGTCTTTCACTTGAAAAGTTCCTAGTTCTGAACCCGTTGTGAGGCCCAGTTCTTCGCCCGTTGCACCAGTGTCCATTCGTAGAAGTACGAAGGGAGCGACGCCTGGAGGCGGATTGTCTCCGCAGCCAGAATCGGCACAGCCAGAGAGAGAGAGAGTTGTGAGTGTGATCAGGAGTGCAGATAGAAGGCGGTAGTTTAACATAATTCCCTTTCAGTCCTCCCCTTGTAAGCTTTACGTGGGAATTGCCACTTCAAAACAATATTTAATGCACCCTCAAAATTCGTGCAAATTGCCAGGTTTTAATACTGAGGTCCCGTTTCTTTTCTGCACTTTTCAAGCAAATTTTTGTCAGTAATTCCATATTGTTTTAGCTGCTCATAGGCCGAGACTCTTACCTCATTCCGCGATTTTTTGGGTTTGGCAAATCCATGTTCTAAACAAAACCACCTGCAACTTGAGGTTTGATTTTGTCCAGGTAGGAGTATTGAACAGTCTTGGTATCTCTCAAATTGCGAGTGAGCATGAATTGGGATGGACCCAAGAAGTTTCTTTGCTTTGAAAAGTTCTATTAACTGAGCCAGCTTTTTGGAATCTTTTATAGGGGGTGAAGGAAGAGCTTCCTCGAGTTTGTCCTTGTCAATGGACATCATTTCGTAAGCAGACTCAAGAGATCTTAAATTGATATGACAGGCCTCATATTGAAGACGGGCCATGGCTTCTGGGCGCACATATGTACGAAAATATGGAAGTTGCAGCATTCCAATTAGAGCAAAAATGCCCACGACAAAAGCTATCTGAAATTCCTTATTTTCAATTGTCTCTTTGAGCTTGTTCAATAACTTGCCTCTTTCATGACCTAGCATAGCGGGCACAATCATCCCATTTCATGCAAGTTTACCAGCTTTGTTGCCAAAGTCCTTTATGGCGTATGCTGGTGGAGTTAAGAAGCTTGCGAGGTCGACTATGTCACTCATAGGAAAGACTCTTGGAGAGCGGTGGCAGATTAGAGCACCCTTGGGGCAAGGGGGAATGGCCACCGTTTATCGAGCTATCGACCTCAAAGAGAAGTCAGAAGTGGCTGTAAAAATAGTCTCATTTTCTAATGCTAGTGTATCTACAGAATTGCCCCGATTTCGCCGAGAGTTTGATATTTGCCGCAAGTTAGCCCATCCCAACGTAATCAAATTCCACCACTTTGGTTCACTCGATGAACTACATCATTTCACAATCATGGATTTGGTAGAAGGTGATGACCTGTCAGAAGTGCTAAGCAAAAAAGGACCTCTCGACGAAAAATGGGTGCTTTTTCTTGCCAAGAAGATGGCTTCGACTTTGGGAACTTTCCATAAAGAAGGCATTATTCATCGTGATTTGAAACCTGCCAATGTGATGATTGTCCAAGGAAAAAACAAAGGAGAGCTGGAGCCAATCATCATGGATTTTGGCTTGGCCAAAGCCATTGACAGTACTGCCATCACAGAGACTGGCGCTATATTGGGAACACCATATTATATGTCGCCAGAACAAGCTCGTGGAGAGAAAGTTACAGCTAGTACAGACGTTTATGCTCTAGGAGCTACGGTCTTCAAAGCTCTTACAGGTAAATATTTGTACTCAGCTCACACTATTCCTGAATTGTTGATGGCCATTAATTTTAATGCTCCACCATATGTCAGTGAAGTTCGCCCCGATGTTTCGAGAGCTTGGGATGACTTCGTCAATGGCTGTCTGGAGAAAGATCCTGAAGATAGACTGGCTTCCATGGATGAGGTTCTATTTGCTCTAGAAAAAGTACAAAACGCTCTGACCTCACCTGCTGCACACTTAAGCGAGGTGAAGAGAGAGCGAAAGACTGCAAAAACCAGTGCTGCCAAACCTGTAGTCATGAAAAAGACTGACAAAAGAAACCTAACATTGCCAATCATAGCTTTCGCATTGCTGTTGTTGTTTGCTCTTCTCTTTGCATTTTTGCCTAGAGGAGAAAAGGTATATTCTTTTTCCCATTTGAAGGTGGAACCTGGTTTGGATAGATTTGTAGTCACCTGGCAAAGTGAACACCCATACCCCTCAGTCATTCAACTTTCAAAACCTGATAAACGTCGAGTGCAAACAGATGGCAAAGAGAATGTCGAACATCGAGTAGCTGTGCAAGGCCTGGAAGCAGGCAGGGAGTATAAGTTCTGTTTATGTTATCCCAATGGTAAAACTTCACTGCCAAAATCTGCCCAAACAAGAGAATTCTCTATGAAGATATCAAGTTGCAAAATGATTGGTGGCGTACTGGAGCTCTATTGGCAAACAAAACCACTTCCAGCGAGACACAGAGTCTTAGTGGGCAAAGACAAATTCTCAATTGGCCCAAAGGGACATATCAAGATAGAGAAACCTACTGGAAAAGAGAAGATTACTGCTTTGTACAATGGTGGTTTTCAAGTGGAACGTCCTTTACGTCAGCTGGCTCTACAAGAGAGTAAAAAGCTCGCGACAGTCTTAAAGACGTTTTCTATCAAAAAGGCAAATGTCGAGTTTCTAAGGCTCAAGCGACAAAATCCCAATAGTCTTGGTATAAGTCGAGTGGAAAAAGAGCTGACCAAAAACAATGAAGCCAAAGTGGGCACATTGCGACGTCAGAAAAAAACAGAAAAAAACAAGGTAATCATCCAATGGGCCAAAGGCGTTGTTCAAAAGCATCGCGCAGTGTTCGACAGTTGGCAAGAGGCCTCACATTTGTCGCCATTGTTGCTTGAAAGCAATGTGTTGAACTTGTCAGAGAAAAATGAGTTTTATCAGTCTCTCGTGCCTTTACTCCTTTTTCATGCCCTCGTGGCTTTTGATACCTCCTCTGAGCGAGAAGTCTTTCCAGGTATTTACTTAGGTGCTTTTGCCTGTTATGGCGAAAAGATGAGGGGGCCATGTTTAGAGGTGCCCATATACAGTGGTAGTGTGAGCCAAGGAATAAGCTTGGGGATTCCTATCGTAGCTCACAGATTGGTGAAAAGGAAATGGGCACAACGATTTGAATTGAATGAACTCAGCTCTTTTAGAGCTGCAGAATTTGCATTCCATTTTGATTTCTTCAGTAAAGGCCATTTGAGGCTCTTGCTCAACGATAAACTGAGTTTGGTGCTCACCGGTGACAGAACAGTAATGGAGACGAGCCGTAGGCAGTTTCAACGAATACCAATGGAAGCTTTACGCGCTGGAGAGAATCGCTTGGAACTCCGATATGAAGACGCAGGTAGAGACCATTTTGGTGAACAGAGCATGATGCTCAATTGTACTCTGCGTTTGAGGTGCCGCTAGAGTTCTTCTTCTTTTCTATTGCCCCGCAGGCAGGTACGTCCTGTTGACAGATAAAAGACCATGGTCAGCGCTTTTGTAGAACCGCCATGTTGTCCCTCGATGGGTATGGAATGTTTCATCAGAATGGAACGCAGAACCGTGAAGTTTTGCTCTCCACGATAAAGTTTTTGATCTTCTGCACTGTGATTGGAACCACCAGCCACTTTGGCAATAAGTCGCTCTTTACGCGCTCCGGCTGCGATTAAATCTCGGATGAGGCATTCCACACCTGAGTCTACGAAAAGAGCAGGGGAAACTTGGGCTCTCAAAGGATCGGCTTGTGAGCTAGGCCAAGATGCGTGAATTATTCCACCTACTCCTGTGACGGGATCGTAGAGAGTCAAAGCAATGCCCGAGGTAATATTGTAAGTGACAAAAACGTCACGTCCACAAGTGGACACACGGTATTCTCCAGCAGCAACGACATGGCGAACAAAAGTGTAGGTGCGTGAACTCGTACCTTCCTCACTTTGCGGCACAGCAATGGCATCACTAACGAGAACTTTAGTAGACATAAGACCTCCGTCACTGATGACTAACCAAAAAACGTGCCGAAACTGAAATCGGCTTAGTGAGGCCTTTGCAGGCTTCGAGTGGGAAGGCAGAAAGCTAACATGTGGGCTTTTGGCTCGTGCATGTTGCCTTTTGCATATGATTACTCCAGAGAAGAGCAAGGAGACCTCCGGCGACAAATGAAAGGCCAACGCCTGCTATCAATCCAGCTATGCCTTTGTAATAAGCACCCGTTGCCGTGAGGGGAAGATAGAAAAAAAGCACACGAAGAACCTTGAGACCCGTGGCGGCCATTGGTTTGTGAAGACCAAAAAAACCAGCTGAGATTACATGAGTGCAGCCCAAAAAACCGAGGCCAATGGAAACTACTCTCATGTAAAGCACACTGACTCTGTGTACCTCACTATCACTGGTGAAATAAGAAGCCAGAAAAGAACCATAGTAGTTCAGCAAGATGGCGCAACAGAATCCCCAAAATAGAGAAAAACGACATGAGACGGTGAAAGTTTCTATGACACGTTCGTATTTTTTTGCGCCCCAGTTCTGACCGATGAATGGGACCATTGTGGAGCTGAGAGCCAAGAGGGGTATGAGAGCAAAAGCTTCAACCCTAGTTGCAACACCAAACCCTGCTACAGCAGAGGCTCCGAAGGTAGCTACCAGGGCTACTACAATGGCTTGTGCCACAGGAAAAAGGGCGTTAGTTGCAGCCGCTGGTAAACCTATGTAAAGGATTTGCCGAGCTGAGGAGAGCAACTGACTCAATGAAGGAAGCCTGAATTCGAGTAGTTTCTCACGCCAATGCAAGATGGAAAGAGAAAGAAGTAGTGTGCTCGCTCGGCCAATGACAGTTGCTAGGGCTGCGCCAGTAATACCCAGTTTAGGGAAACCCCACCAGCCAAAAATGAGCAAAGGGTCGAGTACCAAATTCATTGCAGCGGCAAACATCATTATCAATGCAGGAAAGAAGGAATCGCCTGTGGCGCGAATAGCGTTGTTACCTACCATTGGTACTACTACGAAGACTGTTCCCAAGTACCAAATCGTCATGTAACTTTTGATATAGGGCATGATTGTTTCGTTTGCCCCGAGGAGACGGAACAATGGATCGATTGTCAATAAACCCAAAAGGGCAATGATAAAAACTGTAAAAACAGCCAAGATTAGGCTATGTGTCGTCAACTGACGTACTTGTTCTCGTTCACCACGACCAATGGCTCCAGACAATACAGCAGCTGTGCCTGTGCCCAATCCTAGGGCAATCGTTGTGATGACAGTGACAATGGGGAAGGTGAAACTCATTGCCGCCAGGGGAATAGTACCCAGCTGGGCCACAAAAAAGGTATCTGCCAAATTAAAAGCAATAATGGCAAAAATGCCAAAAATCATCGGTCCTGTCATCTTGAGCAGACCGCTCGTAACAGGACCTTTTATCAGTCGAATATTGTTTCTCTTTTCCACCACTAGTCAATTTAGTTCTGCGAGCGAGAGTGCTCCGGGAAGGAAGATGAAGCGTAGCTGAAGCTTACCTTCCAGGGAGCCTCGCTCGCCCTTCTCCCAAAGTTCTTAACGACCTTTTAGTTCGAGTTTGACGGGACAGTGATCAGAACCCATGATGTCTGCGAGAATGGTCACTTTTTTTACTTTTTTTGCGATATCTGGTGTGGTGAGAAAGTAATCAATTCTCCAGCCCACATTGCGGGCTCTAGCATTGGAGCGATAACTCCACCAGGTGTAGTGGCCATTTTCTCCGGGGAATTGTTCTCGATAGACGTCCACATATCCTTTGGCCAACATTTCGGTGACCCATTGGCGTTCTTCAGGCAAAAAACCTGCGCTCTTTTTGTTTGTTTTGGGATTGGCCAAATCAATCTCTTCGTGGGCTGCATTGAAGTCGCCGCAGATGATGACCTCTTTGCCTTCTTTGCGCAGTTTTTCGCAATATTTGGTCAGAGCTTTGTCATAGGCCAATTTGTAATCGAGGCGTTTACCTTCATGTTGGGAGTTGGGGAAATAACCTGTAATAAGGACGAACTTGCCATAGTCGGCCACGATAGTACGGCCTTCGTCATCGAATTCTGCCAAGCCGAGACCGATGGTCACTTTTTTGGGTTTCTTTTTGGAATAGAGGGCAGTTCCGGAATAACCTTTCTTTTTGGCTGAGGCAAACCAGGTGTGATATCCCTCGGGTTCACTGAGGGCAGGGGTCAGTTGTTCTTTGTGGGCTTTAGTTTCTTGCAAACAGAGGATGTCTGGTTGCTCTTCCTGAAGCCAATCGAGGAAACCTTTGTTTGCGCAAGCCCTAATTCCATTGACGTTCCACGTATATATCTTTTTTCCCATAATTTTAATCTCCTTCATTGCTGCTCCTAGAGTACCACGGAAAAATTTTTCAAGGGCAGGGGTTGACACTTGAGGTTTGGGCCGCAAAAATACCCGGCTATTTTGAAGAACAGATTTTCTTTTTCATATCGAAGGGAGTTTCCATGAAACGTTTCCAATTGGTGGCCCTCTGGTCCGTCCTCAGCCTCTTTTTTGTTGGTGGTCTTTGGGCCCAAGATGAACCAGAAGCTTTGAAAAATTGGACATTCTTGGTTTTCATCAATGCAGACAATAACCTAGACAGTGCTGGTGTTGACGACTTGAACGAAATGGAAACTGCTGGTTCATCTGCCAAGGTGAACATCGTCGTGCAAATGGACCGTTGGCACGGTCCGGCAAAACGTTATTACGTACGTCGCGGCGAGTCTGACATCGTACAAGATTTGGGCGAAGTGGATATGGGCGACTGGCAGCAGCTCGTCAAATTCGCCAAGTGGGGTATTGAGAATTATCCAGCCAAACATTACGCCCTTGTCATTTGGAACCACGGTTCTGGTTGGAACAAACACAAGAGTGATTTGTTTGGCCGCGGCATTTCTTATGATGACACTGATGGTGGCCACATCACCACTGCCGAGCTGGAACAAGCATCTGCTGAAATCAATGCACTCATTGGTAAAAACATGGACATCTTGGGTTTTGACGCTTGTTTGATGAACATGTTCGAAGTTGCTTATCAGGTGCGCAACGAAGCCACATACATCGTTGGTTCCGAAGAGACTGAGCCCGGTGATGGTTGGCCCTACGACCGCATTTGCAAAGCTCTCATCGGCAAACCAACTATGGGTGCCAAAGACGTGAGCAAGATGATTGTGGACGAATACCGTAAATCTTATGGTTTGCGTGGTACGACACAGTCAGCCATTTATGGTGCAGCACTCGATGGGTTGCGAGAAAAGACTGACAAGTTCGTCGATGTATGTTTTGCCGCTAAAAAAGCAGACGTAGACGCAGCTATTACAGCAGCTTTGGAAGATGTACAGAGGTTCTATTACAGCTCTTATATCGACTATTTCCACTTCCTCGAGCTCTTTGCTGATGCCGTTTCAGATAGTGCATGTAAAAAGGCAGCCAAAGATGTGTTGGCCCTCAAAAAGGCAGCAGTAACCGCCAATGGTGTTAGTGGAGTGCCTTTCATGAAAATGAAAGCCAAAGGCATTTCCATCTATTTCCCAACGAAATATGGTTATTACTCTTCTTACGACAAACTGACCTTCTGCAAAGACTCAAAGTGGAACGAGTTCTTGCGCAGTTACCTCGGTTTGGCTACAGAGGGTAGTACTCCAGGTGATCAGCGTTTGCTGATGATGAAATATTAATAAAAACGGATAATAGCAGTTCGAACCTCCGGGCTCTGCTCGGAGGTTCACCCTTTCTTCGGTCTTTCGTCAGCTGTGCTCACGGGGGTTTTAGGGCCCTGAGTTGCCCCTATATATAACTAATGATAGAATGCGCCCACTAGTAACCGTCGGTGACGGGGGATAGTGCCGTTACAACACTTGACCTAGAAACTGGAGGCCAAATACACATGGCACGGCGAGTCCTCATCCTTGGCGCCGCAGGGCGCGATTTCCACAATTTCAACACGTTCTATCGGGGAAACAAAGACTATGACGTAGTAGGTTTTACTGCTACTCAGATTCCGGATATCGAAGGACGAGCATATCCGGCCAGCCTCTGTGGACCTGGTTATTCCAAAAAAGGTATTCCCATTTTTGACGAGGCCAATCTCGAGACCCTTATCCCTAAGTTGAAGGTTGATGAGGCAGTATTTGCTTATAGTGACGTATCGCACGAAACTGTAATGCATCTCGCTTCTCGTGTCATTGCTGCTGGCGCTGACTTCAAATTGCTCGGTGCAAAAGCGACAATGATCGAAGCCAAAGTACCTATCGTCTCCATCTGTGCTGTGCGTACGGGTTGTGGCAAGAGCCAGACAACACGCCGTGTTGTTGACTTGCTACAAGCGGCTGGTAAAAAGGTCGTAGCCATTCGTCATCCAATGCCTTATGGCGATTTGCGCAAACAGGTTTGTCAGCGTTTTGCTACCTTGAAAGACCTGGACAAACACAAATGTACTATCGAAGAGCGCGAAGAGTATGAACCACACATCATGAACGGCGTTGTCGTTTACGCTGGTGTGGACTATGGCAAGATCCTCGAAGAAGCACAAAAAGAAGCTGACGTCATCGTTTGGGATGGCGGCAACAACGACTTGTCCTTCTACAAGCCAGACCTCAACATCGTTGTCGTTGATCCTTTGCGTGCTGGTCACGAGATGGCTTTCCACCCAGGTGAAGCCAACTTCCGCATGGCTGACGTCATCGTCATCAACAAAATCGATTCTGCTTATCCAGAAGACGTGGAATTACTGCGCGACAACATTCGCCAGGTCAATCCCAAAGCCATCGTCGTCGAAGCAGCTTCCCCAATTTTGCCTGAAGGTAATCCTCGCGACATTACTGGTAAAAAAGTACTCGTCGTCGAAGATGGTCCTACACTGACTCACGGCAACATGGACATTGGTGCTGGCACTGTTCTCGCTGAGAAATACGGCGCTGGTGAACTCGTTGATCCTCGTCCTTGGGTAACAGGCAAAATCAAAGAGACCTTCGAAATCTATCCTGAAATCGGCTGTCTCTTGCCCGCCATGGGATATGGTAAAGAGCAAGTTCGTGACCTCGAGAAAACAATCAACAAAGTGAAATGTGATCTCGTTGTCATCGGTACGCCCATTGACTTGCGACGTATCGTCAAGATCAAGAAACCTTGCATTCGCGTAATGTACGAATTGCAGGAAATCGGCTTGCCGAACTTGAAAGACATTATCGAGGACAGTGGTGTTCTTGGTAAGAAAAAGCCTGCAGCTAAAAAAGCAAAACCTGCTAAAAAAGCGAAAAAAGCAACTAGCCGCAGGAAAAAACGGTAGTAGATACTGGATAGGGGTTAAAAATGGCGCGAAAGAAGATTTACGCCGCCAATTGGAAAATGCATAAGACCCTCGACGAAGTCGAAGCTTTTGTGCAGGAGTTTTCCAACTTTGATGTTGCTGGCGAAGGTTACGAAATCGTTGTCTTCTGTCCTGCAACAGGTCTCGGTAAGCTGAAAGAGCTGGCTAAACACTTCCCCGGTACTTATGGCGCTCAGAATATGTATTTTGAGACCAAAGGTGCTTTCACTGGTGAGATTTCTCCTCTCATGGTGAAAGACATGGGTTGTGCATGGATCCTCATCGGTCACTCCGAAAGGCGCGGTATTTTTGGTGAAACGGACGAAATCGTTCACAAGAAAATCCTCGCTGCTTTCGAAAATGGCCTCAAACCCATGGTTTGTTGTGGTGAGACCATTGAAGAGCGAAAAGCTGGTCAGCTTTATGACAAGGTGAAAAACCAAGTCATCTCTGCTCTGGACAAACTGACTCCAGAGCAAGTTCGTGGTATGGCCATCGCTTATGAGCCCATTTGGGCCATTGGTACTGGCGAAACAGCAACGGGTGACCAGGCAAACGAAATGTGTGCCTTCATTCGTAAAGAAGTAGAAAAAATCTTCGACGCAGACGTAGCTGCTGACCTACCCATTCTTTATGGTGGTTCAGTGAAACCTGCAAACATAGAAGAACTCATGGGTTTTGCGGACATCGACGGTGGACTCATCGGCGGTGCAAGCCTCAAGCCCGACTCGTTCCGGGATATAATTAAGAACGGAACGAAATAAGGGAGAGAATTTATGGCGCTAGCCAGCAGGAGAAATCGACGAGGAATAGCTCTGTTCTTGGCAATGGGGGCAATACTGGTCGTCTTCCTGCTGGCTTTCGGCATGATGGGCATTGTGCGCAATGAAGTGCGCCTGACAGCCAATCTCATGGATGGCATGGTTGCTTTCCATCTTGCAGAGGCTGGTTTGGAACAAGCCCTCTTTGTCTTGAAACGGGATTTGCATAAAGACGACCGTTTCTTGGACGCCATGATTTATTCCCAACCGCTGGACATCAAGTTTTCGGAAGAGTCTACTGATGAGATTGCCAGCATACTTCCAGTGGGTAAAGGCAAAGTCAAACTCGAAGCGCGGTATGAACCCGACGAAGAGAATGATTTTGCCAAAGCCCGCCTGGGACGCCTTGTCATCCACTCACAAGGTGTCTTTAACACTCCCCAAGGATTTACGGCGAAAAAGCAAATCAGAGCCGTTGTCAAAGTTACAGGCATAAATCTGGGGATAGTTGCACCGGAACATGGATTGTTCATCCGTGATCCACGGCCTCAGCTATATGAGGTGCCCAACTTTACTTTGGATGTGCGCGATTTTGCCGTTATGGGGGGGAATATATATCTCAACGGCGGCATGCGCTGTGAGTTGCCTCCTTCCCTTATCAACAAAGAGTTTCGCCCAATGGGGGAACTGGGTTTGATGGATTTGGGATATGGAATGGCCAATCCAGCAGCATGGATTTCAGGAGGCGCAAACTTCACACACTCACCTGTCATTGAATATTCGCGGGGTTCCAATCCCATTACGCGCAAATATTTCAACTTCGAAGGACTAGGTGCATTGCTTGGACCAGGGGCTGCATGGCGATCTGTTGAAGAGCCTTATATGCCTGGTCGAACGAGGCGAACGACGAGATTTTATTCTGACGAATCAATCAATTTGTTAGCTGCTGAAGACTATAAAAAGCTGGCAACTACAAAGGTCGATCCATATCGACCTCACAATCCTGATGGTGATCCTAGAGACAACTACCTCTTCCGTACCATCGTCTTTTCTGACGTAGTTGGCGCTCGCTCTACTGCTTATCCCAATGTCTTGCCTCTATATGGTTGGGGTGATTGGCGGCGCGTTCCTGCCGTCTTTTTCCAGAATCCAACGCGTAAACATGACTTAAGTCAAGCCATTGCAATCGATGGCATTACTTACGTGCGTGGCGATGTTTTCTTAGAGGGATGGTACAAAGGTATAGGCACACTCGTTGTTGAAGGTAACGTATATATTGGTGGAGATGTTTTAGGCCTTCCACCGCCAGTAACTGGTTACCAAAGTCTGCTCAATATCGTTTGTCTCGAGGACACGCGTCGTGAAGGTGGGAGTGCAGGCAAATACAATAGGAAGACTGGCAAAGTCATCTATATGCCTCACCATGACAAAGATTGGGACAAACATCACCTACATCTGATGCGTGAAGTTTCACCTACTTTGGACGTTGCCATCTATGCCAAGAATGGAATGGAAGTAGACAGATCTTCCCTCTTCAACAAGTTCTTCAATATGGATATAGAGTTCAACTATGTGGCCGAGATATTCGATTGGCAAAAACTGCCCAACGATATGGTCATCTATGGATCAGATCCTCAAGTGATTTTGCAGCGCGAAGGTGTAGATCCTCAAAAAGCTTTCATGGTGCCCGTTATCGGGACTGAATACCTAAGTTGGTCTGAAGAGAGAGCTTCTCTCTAAAATCGACTGCATGTTTCTTGTCTTTGCATGTCGCTTCCTACGCCACTTTCAAAAGAAAATAGAAAAAGGATGGAACCTTCGGTTCATCCTTTGGGTCGAACATTCGTGAAGAGTACCTAGATGACCGGTTTTCGTCCTCAGGCAAAAAAGTAAGACCTGAGTGAAAAAAAATTTTGACAAGACCTGGAACGCATGGTACCTTTCGCCAGCCGTTAACCAACAGGTGCATGCGGCGGGGGGAAAAAACAAAGTTCATTGAAAAGTAAAGAGAGAATTTTTGGTCGAGTGACGTAGTCACCAAAGA
>CAZXTJ010000183.1:0-13172 GCA_964643655.1 uncultured bacterium | reverse complement strand
GGGCTGACCAGAGCCTGCATGTAGCGATCGATAGCCTTGTTAGACGCCATAACGGGCTCATTGTACCCTATTTTGCTGGCTGTCTCAAGATGTGGCTAGAGGGAAACAATCATTGAAGGGCAGCTTTTTGTCGCTCTGCCTTCAAACGGGCCAGGGCACGTTTGTATTGTTCCAGTGCAGGTGCCCTTTCTATGTCGTTTTTGGCTGCAAGTAGTTTTTCGTAGGAGGCCTTAACGGAGAGTCCCTCGTCGTCTTCCTCTGAACGACTTTCTGGAACGAGGGAGATTTTCAGCACACCTTTGTGATGATGGTCATCATCGTGATGGTCTTTTCCACTCAGTTTTTCACCAAGGAGTTCGCCAACTATTGCACCTGCAAGGGCACCAATGATGGTGCCAATGAGGGGCATGGGGCAAATCATTGAACCGATGGTTGCGCCTACGATTTGACCAATCAGTTGGCCCACCTTGATTGAATGGAACAAGTTTTTCCAAGAAAAATGTCCTTCTTCATGAAGATGTATTGCCTCTGCTGCAAGATTAGCCAGGACAAATGCACCTGCCATTGGAAACAGTCTGCGCAAGAAGGAAGAAGCCAAGCCTGTGCCTGGGACAGGGATCATCGCACCAAGCATAGAGCCCACTAGTGCTCCACCAAGGTCACCGAAAACAAAGGCTGGAGTAGTCAAATAGTGGCCAGCATTGTGCAATCCGTCGCCAAAGTCGCCGCCTTTTCTCATGGTGTCAAAGACGTGGAGTCCACCAACGATGGCTACGTCTTTTAGCAATCCGCCGCGAGCCACCTCATGATGAAAGGAGAGGCGAGCTCGACTAAAAGACGACTGAATGACCAGATTGGATAGGCTTTGTCCACTGTTGGTGGCTTTCTCAGTCGTGTTTCCTAGTACGACGTTGCCCCCCAGCAAACTACAGATAATCGCTATGGATATCATTTGACCCATCAATTTTCCCATTACAGTCTCCAATCTGACCGCGTAGTTACAATAAATGGGCCAGTTGATGAAAGATGGGTGTAAAAGAGGGCTCCATCGTCTATCGTGAGAAGATTCGGGCTCTTACATCAAGGGATATCCGTTCTATTATGTTATAAAGCTTGTGTACTGGATGGTAAACAGATGTCTCAAAAGAGACACAACTGTCCCCGTCGTGGACTACTTTTGTTAGAAGTCGTAAAATAGGGCTCTAGATGATCTTACGTCGGAAAAAGAGAACGCAGAGTATTAAACCTCGTAGGGCTGCCCAATCTGCGCCAGCAGTCCGAGCTACTGCTCCGCCCAAAGTTAGGGTGGAGGAATATCAGCTGACGAGGGCCAATCGAGCTGTCATTAACATCTTGCAGGAACGCAACATTGTCACCAATGTTGAGCCCGTCAGCAGATTGCAGATACAGCGAGTGCGCCGGGAATTGTTAAAACAACCTGGTAATCAAGCTCTGCTCGAGCGTTACGCTTTTTTGCTCTATTCGAGTTACAAGATTCACGAGGCCATTGATGTTTACGAAAGATTAGTAAACGATTTCACACCAAATTCTGATGATCTCTATTATTTGGGCTGCTGTTACCTCATTCTTTTTGACACCAAACAGGCCACTAGAGTGTGGGCCATGTTAAGAGAGAGGTTTCCTCAGAGTCCTCTCGTCAAGAAAGTGGACAAAAATTTTGCTCTTCTTAGGGAATTGACTGGAGGAGAAGCGACCCCCCAGAAAAAACAGACTTCTGTGAGGCAATTGCTTCGTCGAATTGAGTCTTCTCTGGGCAATATTGTGGAAACAGAGTCTTTAGAGGGCGGCCAAGGAGCAGATGAGTGTTCCGATCAAAGGGAAGTCTTCTTCTTCACCCTCGATGAAATTGGTGGTGTAGGGGCTCTGGAGACAGTCAACAGTCTCGTAGATGAGGAACCAGATAACGTGGATTTTCTCGACTGGGCAGCTTTTGTCAATTACACAAATGGCAACTTTGCAAAAGCTGCAGAATATTACCGACGTTTACTCGAATTGACCTCAGCCAATCCCTTCGCCTTTTATTACATTGGTGAGATTCTGTTCCGTTCTGGTCAAGAAGAGAAGGCTTTTGCTTATTGGGAAGAACTGGAAGAGAAATTCGTAGGCCATCAGTTGACTGAAAAAGCGAAACGGACAATGGCTCTCGTGCGAGCTGTCACTCACTGATTGCGTGGAAACTTCTCAAACCAATAAGACTCTACAGCTGGTCGCATTTCATTCAAGGTTTCCCAGTGGGGAACGTACAACTGGGCAAATCCTTCTTCACCACAGGGAAAACGCTCAACGATTTTTGGGAAACGTGAGAGAGATTTGATTACGTCTTCTCGTACTGGGCCAAAAGGTGTCTCTATGGCCAAGCCGTACTGGAAACCTTGAGATATGACCAAATCAATGAACATGTTGGCTAGTCGTTTACGTGGTGAGTTTTTCACTGTGTTGATAGTCGTGACGTGACCGAAACCACGTTCTCTTGGTAATACGTAAGCCAAATCTTTGCCTTCTTGTATCCACTTGTGAGCGCCATAACTGTATGCAGGCAAGATCCAAATATCACCATTGTCCAGGGCGTTTTCCAGTGGTTCCACAGCAGAATAGACCATGGCTGCTTCTATTTTTTTGATTGCATCCACGCCGGCTTTGAGGCCTTCTAGAGTCTCTCTTGATTTACCAGCAACACTTGCTGCTGCTTGGACGAAATCAAGGCCAGAGGCGTGGTAGATGCTGGGCACCGCCACATGACCTTTGAGCTTGGGATTCCAGAAAACTCCCCAGCTCTTGGGTTTCTCTATGCCAGCTTCTTCAAAGGCTTTGGGATTGTACAAGATGCCGACGGAGTAAAAATACATGGCTGGTCCACCGGCAACACGTGGTTGAGCCTGGTCCAGCAAGTGCTCAATCTGCGGTACGTTGCTTTCTGTGGCCCTTTCGAGAAGCCCCTCTTTGGCTGCTATCTCTTGAACTATTCCATCGAGCAGAACAACGTCAAATGGAGGACGCGAGCCTTTTCTATTGCGCATTTGCTGCAGGTGAATACGAGATGTACCTCCGATAAAAGTGACTCTCGTTTTGGTGAGGTGTTCGAAACCTTCTTCTGCGATGGTCCGTAACATCATTTCAGAGGTTGTTCCAAAGACGGCAACACGGAGCTCACCAGGTTTGCTTTCTCCATTTTTATCAGTGCAACCAACCCAAAGTAGGCATACACATAAAAGTGTGAGTCCCACGGTTCGCATTTTGCTCATTATGGAAAGGTCCCTCCTCGGGGGAGATGTTATCCTGCTTGACCTGCTAGCGCAATGACAATGCCCCCTAGTAAGATTAAGCATATGCGTTCTAACGATAAGCTTCTACTTCTTTTGCTGCTAAGCCTTTTCTGCTGGACATCCGCTTGTGGGCAGAAGGTACCGCGAATGTCTATTCATGCGGTCAATTATGGTTCTTCTCAATTTCCGGCGAAGCAAATATTTCTCGATACCAAAAGCTCCGAAAGTCGGCCCTTTGCCTGGCTTTTCTACGTGATCCGTTACAAAGAGCGAATTGTGCTCATCGATACAGGTTTTTCGAACAAAAAACTGGCCAAACGTTTTGGTGTTGATCACAAAGATCCCATCGACCTTCTGCAAAGTGAACTTTCAGTTTCCCCCCCTGACGTGACTGACATAGTCGTTACGCATAACCATTTTGATCACATTGGAAATGTTCCTCTTTTTCCAAGGGCCAAAGTCTATGTGCAGGAAGAAGCCTT
Organism: uncultured bacterium; assembly: GCA_964643655.1. Lineage (GTDB taxonomy): Bacteria > Muiribacteriota > UBA6191 > CAZXTJ01 > CAZXTJ01 > CAZXTJ01. Next base: position 9,406 of record CAZXTJ010000183.1, on the reverse strand, counting down.
GAAGTCACCAAATGCCTCTTTCTTGCCCAAGGATGGTCGATTGGTAACTTTCAAAGATGAATATGCATTGGAGCCATGGCTGAAAATTCGACACATTGGTGGACATACAAAAGAAAGCTCAGTCGTTTGGCTCAGAACTGGTGAGAAGACCATCTTGTTCACTGGCGACGAAGCCTATCTGTTAGAGAACATCGAGCAATCAAGGCCCTTGGGATTTGTTCATGACAAAACAAAGAATGCTCAGTTCCTCAAAGAAATGAAGGCGACGGACAAAGTACAGTTTCTCACCTTTCACTCACCTGAACATGTCCCAAAAGGCAAGAATTCAGCCCTTATTTACAAAAGCCAGTAGATTGCCAAAGCAAGTATGTAGAGGATGATTGCCAAGGCGAAAGTCAGTGAAAAGCCGAAAGCAACGCTTAGGTAGAGGGTCAATATTGAAGCAAATGTTCCCGCTGCAGCGTTTATTGCCAAAAATGCTGCAGGTGAAGTGTCGGCCACGTTGTTCTTTGCTTTCTCGAGACCAAAGGGCAGGGGAACGCCCATGGCCATACCGAGAGGAATGACCGTCAACGCGACGGCGATGTTGCACAGAAATGGTTGGTCTCCCGTCAAGGAGACAGCAAAATCGCGGCAGAGCAGGTGATAAAGGGACAAAAGGGCAATGGCCACAATGGCATAGATGACCACTTTATCTTCTTTACCTTTGGTTAGCTGGCTGCCAAGGCCTGAAGCAAAGAGAAGAGCCCCAAGAATGAATATGAAGGAGTTCGTCGGCGAGCCCATATGAATTTGATAAAAATGCAAAAGACCTATTTCGATAATGAAATACCCCATGCCAATGAGACCAAAATAGAAGGCATAGGGAAGTACTGTTTTTGCTTTAACTTTGACCTTTTTGAACAAGGCAATGAGCGATAGGATGAGAAGAGATAGGCATGCCAGGGCCGTGCGGAGCAAGATTGTCTTCAGCTCTTTGCGGTCTAGGTAGACGTCAAAGAGGAAGGGATTGTCGTCACAGGGTGGGGTGATGGTTACATTTTCACCAAAGTGTTTAGCTTGTGCGGACTCTTTTGCCTGTAAAAAGGAGGTGTACTCACTTTCCATTTTTACACCTGTTAGATAGCCAAGTTCGGTGACCTCTCCTGTCTCTCGTTCCTGTTGAAAATCACACCAATCTCGAAAGAATTTTCTCTCCCTTTCATTGATTGGTGACTTCTTAACGACAATAATCGAGTATTTGGCTCGTCGTGGTTTGTCAACTGAGGTCCAAGTATTAGTGATGAAAAAATGGTCTTGTGGATTCTTTGCTCCATTGTTTTTGAGGACTTGGAAAATGGTGTTGATGATGCGGAAGATGGCAATGTGCGCTTGGTCCGTTATATCACGCTCTTCGAGTAGGATGTATCCATTGTCGTTTAGGTGGGCCAAGTAAGTTTCAAAAGCTTCATAGGTATGAATGAAGTCTGGTTCACCAAAGATGCCACAACTCTTTTGGGCTTTGTAGGTGTTGAGCATCGTAATGAGATCATACTTTTTTGTTGTTTCGCGCAGATATGTCCTTGCATCAATTACCTTTGGTGACAGTCCCAAGAAGGCACGACCACTTGCTTCATAGCAGGGCCCTTCCATTATCTCGACTATTGCTGGGTTGATTTCGACAGCGTCAATCAGTCGGGCGTCACGGGAGAGCCAAATGAGAGGTTTGACTACACCTTGGGCACCCGTACCTATGATAAGAATGTTGGGATTTTGATCAAAGACGCGACGGTGGTTTTTCCCTTGAGACATCATGAAAGGGATTCGTTTGTCATTGACCCAACGTAACAATCCGTCACGAGTAATGGTGTCATTTCCAATTCCATCAAAACATACTGTCTTGTAATCCTTATTTCCTTTTCGGGCTATGACTGAGATGCGTGAAACGAGATTGTCCCTAGCCAAGACGTATTCAAGCTCAGGATGGTCGAGAAGCCAAAAGACCTTATGAGGCCAATCTGTATATTTTCCACGCACAATTTTTTCGAGAACAAAATCTTCTGTGTTTACGTTGTAAGTTACAAAGAGACAGGATGAGAAAAAGATAATAAGAAAAAGCGCACGCAGGTACTTTTCTTTTGAGAGAGAAAAGGCTAGCAGGGCAAGCAAGGCCAATGTGGCAATGACTGCATTTTCTGACATCATCAGAGGAATGGCCACTATAGCAAAAAAGACACCAGCAGTAGCACCACAAAGATCGAAGGTGTACATCTTGTGCGAATTGTTTCGAAGAAAGAGAGTCGTGATAGAGATATTACCGATGGCAAAGGGTAAGATGAGCAGAGGTGAAAAGAAGACATAGTCTGGAGCAAGGACTACGTTGAGAGCAGCTGCAAACATGGAGACGATAAGACAGAGTAAAAGTTTTGGAAAAGGTTGTTTCCGCAAAGGATCAAAGAGGTAAGTTGCCAGTGAACCACATCCAAGTCCCAATACTGCTGCGCCAATTGTCGAAGTAGCCGCCAGGTATGTCGAGGTGAACTTGAGCACATGAAAAAGAGCAGTCTCAAAAAAGAGCAAGGAGAAGGCTACAACGAAAATGTGTAGCTCTTCTCGTTCAAGTGCTCTTTCATTCATCAATGCACACACCGATAAAATTGGCCGTCAGCCACTTTTTTTATTGGCGGTTCTTCCTGGCTACACTCGGGCAATGCCTTGGGGCAGCGAGGGTGGAAGTGACAACCCTTGGGAGGATTGGCAGGATTGGGAGTTTCACCCTTTAATATGACTCTCTCTGACCGACGAGTCGGATCAGGAATGGGTACGGCCGAAAGAAGTGCCTCTGAATAGGGATGTCTCGGCTGGCGGAAAAGCTCTTTCTTGGGAGCCATCTCAACTATTTTGCCAAGATACATTACGGCAATCCTGTCCGATATGTGTTTTACCACGGACAAGTCGTGCGAAATGAACAAGTAAGCCAGATTGTATTGTTCTCTTAGGTTCAAGAGCAGGTTGATTACCTGTGCTTGGATAGAAACATCCAAAGCAGACACAGGTTCATCGCAGACGATGAATTGTGGTCCCAAGGCCAAAGCCCGGGCAACGCCCAACCTCTGTCTTTGGCCACCTGAAAATTCGTGGGGGTATCTGTTGATGTATTGGGGGTCCAATCCGCAGGCATCGCAGAATTGAGCAACCATCTCTTCTTTTTCGCTACCTTTGGCAATGCCGTGCACTTCGAGAGGTTCACCCACTATGTCCATAACTGTCTTGCGAGGATTGAGGCTGGAGTATGGATCTTGAAAAATGATTTGCATTTTTCGTCGCATATTTTTTAGCGCTTCGCCTTTTAAAGACATTACATCAGTGCCGCCAAATTGGACTGTGCCCTCTACATGGGCTATGGGTGCTTCTATGAGACGTAACAACGTTCTGCCGCAAGTTGTCTTGCCACAGCCAGACTCGCCAACGAGCCCCACCGTTTCACCTTCTCTTACATCGAAACTAACATTGTCCACGGCTTTCACATATCCAGCTAGGCTGCGAAAGACGCCTTCAAAGCGGGGGAAATATGTTTTCAGACCTTGGACTTCAAGGAGAGTCTTTTTCTTTTCACTCATTTGGGCCATCCTTTCGGATAAACCTCAGGATCGTTCAGCCAGCACCGGGCAACGTGATCTTTGCCCACTTCTCTCAAGGGAGGTTCTTTTTCGCGACAAATATCTAGGCCAAGCTCTTTGTAATATTTACAACGAGGATGGAATTTACAGCCTTTGGGAAAAGCCAAGGGAACTGGTACTCGTCCTTCAATTGGTTCGAGGATGTCATCATCGTGATCCAAGTTGGGAATGGAATTGAAGAGACCAAGTGTATAGGGGTGACGAGGTGAAGCAAAAAGTTCCTTTACTTCAGCTTTTTCAACTACTTTGCTGGCATACATGACCACTACTCTGTGTGCCATTTCGGCAACGACGCCCAAGTCATGGGTGATGAGCAAAATGGACATTCCCATCTCGTCTTGTAAGGCTCTGATTTGATCCATTATCTGTGCGCTGATGGTAACGTCTAGTGCCGTCGTAGGTTCATCGGCTATTAGTAAACGTGGATTGGTTGCCAATGCCATGGCAATCATTACACGTTGTTTCATTCCTCCTGACATCTGATGGGGATATTCATCGATACGAAGCTCTGGTGCTGGAATGCCCACCTTGCGCAACATATCGATGGCTTGTTGTTCAGCCTCATATTCGTCCACATCGGAGTGCAGCATTATTGCTTCTGTGATTTGGTTTCCAACAGTATAGACGGGATTGAGACTAGTCATTGGTTCTTGGAAAATCATTGATATTTTATTGCCGCGAATTTCGCGAATTTCGTCGAGATTCAGCTTCGTCAAATCTCGGCCTTCGAAATTGATGGAACCATCTACGATTTTTCCAGGAGGTTGGGGGATGAGCTGCAAGATGGACATGGCAGTAACAGATTTGCCGCAGCCAGATTCGCCAACAAGACCCAGTGTCTCGCCTTCTTTGATGTCATAAGTCACATCATCGACAGAAGTAACGACACCTTGATCGGTGAAAAAGTACGTCTTTAGATTGTTGATTTCAAGAAGTGTATCGCCTTTTGCCATTGGACTCACTGCCTCAGTTTCGGGTCGAGAGCATCACGAAGACCCTCACCAACCAAGTTGAAGACGGAGACGACAAAAAAGATGGCAAATCCTGGTACGAGGATGAGCCAAAGTTTTCCCTCTGCTCTGCCCGCCGAAAGTATTCCTCCCCAAGAAGGTGCCGTTAGATCACCCAAACCAAGGAAGGAGAGACTCGATTCCGTCAGGATGGCTCGTGCTACGCCAAAGGTGGCAGAGACGAGGACAGGGGCGATGGCATTGGGTAGGATGTGGCCAAAAATGATGCGCGTTTTAGAGAGGCCAAGAGCGATTGCTGCTTGTACGTAATCGAGGTTTCGCTGCCGAAGAAACTCGCCACGAACTAGACGAGCTACACCGGTCCAACGAGTGAGACCGATTATGGCCATGACATGGAATATTGACCTCTTTTCAATGAATGCAGCCAAGGTCAAGATGAGAAAGAAGGCTGGAAAACAGAGCATGATTTCGACGAAACGAGATATGATCATGTCTACCCAGCCACCAAAATAACCAGCAAGTGATCCAAGAATGACACCTATGGTCACATAAATGGAAACAGCTACTACACCAATCGTCAGAGAGATACGCGTTCCATAGACCATACGAACGAAAACATCTCTACCTTCACGGTCAGTGCCACAAAGGTGCTCTCTTGAGGGAGGTAGAGGATGTTCTTTTTCAGCGTCAACTTCACGGAAAGAGTAGTTGTACACAGGGAAACAATAACTGGACTGAACTCCTTTGGCCTCAAGCTCAGCAATTGTCTTGCGATAGTCGAAATAACGGTCGTGCCTGGCCATAGGCCCCCACATAATGAGGAAAATCACAACCTGCAAAACAATGAATGCAGTTACCAAGGTGGACCTATGCTCACTGAATTTCTTGCCCATTGCCGCTCGTGCTGCGAACCAGATGATGACCAAGAAAGGAGTTACGACCATCAAGGTGTTGAAAAAGATGTCTACTCCGTTTTCGAAGAAGTTCTGGTCAAAAAGTGCATTGACAAATGGGTAACTCATTGAACCTTTGAGATTCACTCCATGGTCGCCTGCTGGTACAAAAAACCAGAAGGGACGATTGAGCGACATGAGAGGTGCAAAGATGGCTAACAGGACGAGAAAAACAATTGACCAAACACCAACTACGGCCAGTTTGTTTTTTATGAGCTGAGACCAGACGATGGCCCAATAACTGATTTTTTCGATTCGTTCAACTTTACGTTCCCTAACATCATTTTTTTGTTTACTCATCTTTTCACCTCCTAACTATGGCTAATCCGTGGATCAACGATTGCATACAGGATGTCAGCTAGCAACACACCCGTCATTACGAGGACTGCCGAAATGAGCTGTACAGCCATGATGACGTTGTAATCACGGTTCAAAATGGCGTCATAGGTCATCAAACCCATGCCGGGGATTGAGAAAATTACTTCGATGATTACAGAGCCACCGATGAGAATGGGTAAGACCGTGCCAAGTAATGTAATGACTGGAATCATTCCGTTTCTGACGGCATGTTTGAGAATGACCATTGGTTCACTGACACCTTTTGCACGGGCTGTGCGAATGTAATCAGCATTGATGACTTCCAGCAAGCCAGTTCGTGCATAACGTGACAGGGCTGCAAAAGAGCCGTAGGTCATACAGGTCATTGGCAAGACGAGGTGCCAAGCAACATCTTTTAATTTGCCAATGGTGGTCAATTCATGGAAGTTGGGTGATTGCCAACCACCTGTGGGAAACCACTGTGTCCATTGGAAGTCAGAGCCTTTGGAAAAGGTGACCAACAACATTGTTCCAACAAAGAATGATGGCAGTGAATAAAGCATGAACAATACGACAGACATGACTTTGTCAGTCATGGAATTACGTTTAACTGCCGAGAGCACACCAAGTGGCACAGCAATAATGTAGGCAATAATCAATGATGGTACGGCCAAGGTCATTGAATATTTGATTTTACCCAGAAGCTTTTCCAAAACAGGCCGTTTGTCTATGTGTGAAATACCAAAGTCCAGGTGAAGCAACTTCCACCAATAGTTGGCAAAACGTGTTTCAAAGAAGAAGCGCCAGATGCACTGCCCAATGGATAGAGAATAACGTTTTGATTTGACGCCTTCATACCAATCTACCCAGGTTGTGATGACTTGGTCTCGCTGGGCAGGAGAAGCGTCGCGTTCGTAAACTCGTTTTTTGAGTTCACGATTTTCTTTGTTCACTGCTCGGTTATAAGCTCTCGTCTCTTCGCTAGGTTTTTTGCCATAAACAAAGATGACTTTTCTTTGTGCGTTCTCTGAGAGTTTTTGTACGGCTTGGTAACGAAGATCTTTGTCTTTTGTCTCTTTGGCAATGGATAGAAGGTGGGGAACTACATATTCACCGCAATCTTCAATCCATTCCACCGCTTCCATTTGCTGAGAAGGTTTGTATATTTTCTTATTATTGATATACTTGTGTAAGGCGTCGAGTACTTCGTCTTTGCTGATGAGGAACCTCGTGTTGAAAAGAATGGGTTTGTCCAGATTGAACTGGGACTTAAAGATTCGATAGGCCTCTCGTTTGGATCCCGTAGCCTCTTCTGTGCCGTCTTGTGCTGCTTGCTGACCTGGACGTCCAGGTGCAATGTTGATAATGCAAAAGACAACCAATGAAACAGCAAAGAAGGTGGGAATCATCAAGAGGACTCGCCTGATGATATACGTGGTCATTTAGATACCTCCACCTTGTTTATTCGGGGGTCATATCGATGTACCAAGGTTTTGATGTGTCTTGTGGTCTCGTTGGTGCAAAAACGACTCGCTTCAAGTGATCCCACCAAGCCAAGACTCGACGTCGTGAGTAATAGAAGGTATAAGGCTGCAAGTCATGAATGATTTTGTGGAACTTGTGACATAGTTTGATGCGCTCTTTTTTGTCAAAAGTGTTCCGCAATTTTTCGATGATTTCGTCTGCCTCTTTTACTTTGAAACCAATACGGTTCGAGCTGCCAGCTAGGTCAGCTTGAGAAGAGTGCCAGAGTTGGAAAGGATCGGGATCCCACGAAGCACCCCATCCACCTGAATAACAGTCGAAGTCGCGGTCATTCATTCTTTTTTGCATCAGTGACCATTCGACTTCGGTGATATTCATGTTACAGCCAACTTTAATGAGTTCTTCTTTGAACATAGTGGCCAAGGCGCGCCATTCTGGACTGCCGGCATAAAGTAAAAAGGTGAACTCGAAGTCCATCTTTTTGCCGTTGACTATCTTGTCACGTTTTCCGTCACCATCGCTGTCTATCCAACCAGCTTCAGTGAGCAGCTTGGCAGCTTCGCCAGTGTCAAAGGGGAGGGGTTTGATGGATGGATCGCTATAGGGACTTTCGCAGAAGAATGGACCTGTGGCAGGTTTACCCAATCCCATCAATATATTGTTGATGATCTTTTCTCTGTCGAGGCACATGGTCATCGCTTTGCGAACTCTTACATCTGTAAATGGCTCTTTCGCCATGTTCCAGCCAATGTAATAATAACCAGCCTGCGTAAAGAAGCTGTGTTTGATTCGCCCATCTTTAAAAGGAGAAGTAGCAACACCTTTTTTGATCTCTTCACGATAATCAGGTGGATAAAGACGGGCATAATCCATCTCTTTGGATTTGAGTTTCAAGAGGTTAGTTTTTCGGTCATTGAAGATGAGCCATTTGATGTTTTTGATGGGCTGCGTTTCACCCCAATATTCATCATTACGGGTGAGTTCAATGGTAACACCCTGTTCCCAGCGAACGAACTGATAGGGCCCAGTGCCAATGGCTTTGTTGTTGTACCAATGTTCATTAAATCTCAAGCCCATCGTTTCCTCTGGGAAACGTTCGCCATCTTCGTCGTAGGCATAGAGAAATTCAGGAAGAGGGTAAACACCCATTGAGAAAGCAATGGAGTTGTAAGTTTTTTTCGACCACTTGAGGACGACTGTGTAGTCATCGATGACCTTACACTCTTCCAAGTCTTCGTAGTAGTTGCGCAGATGTGCTGCTTCTACCTGAGTGTTTTTGATCAAATCGACGGTGAACTTTACGTCATGAGCTGTGAACTCGTGATCACCTTTGAGCCAAGCATAACGAGGATTGGTCAGGTCAACAGCAGGTTTGTGCCATTTTATACCTTTACGTAAATAAAAGGTGTATTCCTTGTAGTCATTAGTGACTTCTACCCTGATGGCCAGCTTTGGAGAATAGATGTCAGGGTTTTTGAAGTGAGTGTCACATAGGGACTCCATACAGTAGGTTTTCATACCTTCGTTGACATCAGAGGCATTGTTGAGCAGGTAGTTGAGACCCTTGGGATCGGAGGCCCACCATCTGGTGATTGTCCCACCTGGTTTTGCTTCATCAGCAACCAATTTGAACGGATCAGGTTTGACGTAATTCTCAACCTCAGGATGGAGCCATTTTCTCTTTTCTACTTCATTACCAGCAGCCATCTGATTTGGCCCAACGGCAACAAGTCCTTTCTGGAAGGACTTGTTGAGTTTTCTCAGGCCTAGCTCCTGCAATCGTGCTTTGTCGTCCAACTCGACCAACTTCTGATTGCTCTTGATGAGCAGTGCTTCGATGTTGTCCATCTGGAGCACAGCTAGAAAGAGCAGTAAAACACCAAATGTCAGTACGACAGCTTGAAAGATCTCGAGCCCTGACGGGCCTCCTCGACGTGTCACGATGGGAACCTCCTTCATTAATGCTTGTTTTGCCCACGTTACCCTATTGGGTCGCCTTGGCGCTATATATGTTGTAGGC
>CAZXTJ010000182.1:0-13182 GCA_964643655.1 uncultured bacterium | reverse complement strand
CACCTATGCAAGAGAGGAGCCATTCCGAGAAATGCCTCATCAACAGCTTATTGCAGCGTAGCTACCTGCAAGTGATTTTTAAATTCCGTCCAAAAATGGCACGGTCATGTTCGAATGTAGACATAATAGGCCATTCTCAAAAAGAAATATGGTGAGAAGGATCCATGCCTCCTCACCATACAAATAGCTTTAGGATTGTCGGCGACACCGACTACTACAATATAAGGTGTCAGATAAGTGATTTAATTTCTTCAAGTGTTTCATTCAAGGCACCTTTGTCGAATTGATGGAACATCTCTTGGCCTCTTAGTGTACGCGCCAATAACTTCTTTGCTTTGGCTTGTTCTGCAGCAGCCCTTTTTGCCAACTCCTCACGAGCCTGTTCTCTTTTAAAAATGAGCCAATCTTCCTTTTCCAAGTCATTGATTTCGTCTTCGAGGTCGCTTTTGCGTGCCTTCATTTTTCGAATCTTGCTATTTACCTGTTTGCGCTTCTTTGACAAGAAAGAGGTTGTGTCCTTCAATTGATAGGCTTTTGACAACTCTTTGTTGACTCTCTCTAGTTTCAGTTTCAAAGAGGCTAGATAATTGTCGTAGTTCAAACCATTTGCTGCTTTAAGGGCCTCTTTTCGCTGAGCTATCAAGGATGCAAAATCATCATCAATCAGTTTCTCCAAGTCTGTAAGACGAACATCAACTGGTTGATTGTTGATAATGAAAGTCAGTGAATAAACTAGGGGCCCATCAAAACTCTTATCCTTGGCAGCAGCAGGGTCAAAGGCAAGATCTCTTACTTTTCCCAAGCCTGACTCTTCAAAACCTGGGACAGAAGATATTAGCTCATTGACTATAGACAAGTAGTGGATGACTTGTTTATCCAATTGCCCCTGCATTTTCTGCCTTTGACGCTGAAGATCATTGGCATGATGATCCATACTTTGTGCTCGTTGATTCAGTCCGTGAGCGACGGAACCAGCCGCTTGCATTCGATCTGCTGCATCATAACTAGAGTACTTTTCATTTTCTTTCATCAAATGGTCAGTCATAGCGAAACTAGAGGAGGTATCGCTGCTTCCCGACATCGCCTCTCCAGCAGCACATGCTGCGCCAAACAACAGAACCAATGTATCTCGAGCTGCACGTGCATTTGCTGCCCTTCTACGGGCTGTGGCTATCTCTTCTTGTGCCTTCTTGGTTAGAGCGTCTCGTTCTTTTAGAGCTACATCAATTTGGTCCTCAATTGCTCGCATTTGCTGCATTAGCCATATAACATTCGCACGTTCGTCATTATCTATATTACTAGCTTCTGATGAGGTTTCAGGAACGACGTTTAGTCCAGCCATTAAGTCTAGAGCCTTAACAGGTGAAACTGATAACAATACTACCAATAGAAGTGAAGTGATTTGACTCTGCATTTCTGCCTCCTAGCATTTAGATTGTTTTTTCACTTCATGGCAAGTTAGTTACCAATTTGAGTTTTATGGCTAAACACAGAGCAGTAGGAGTTTTGAGGCCTTACCAGCCAATAATCACTAGATTGAACAAATGTCCTCGTGGTAAACAAGTGGACTCATTTTGGGAAAATGAAAAACCCCCAACCTCAATGAGGTCGGGGGAAAAAGCGTCGCCTACACCTAAATGAGGGCTTTAATTTGCTCCATTGAATTGTCGAGAGCTTCTTTGTCCAGTTTATGCATTACTTCCTGAGCTACCTGCGCTCTTTTCAACAGACTAGCAGCTTGGGTTTTGGCGGCAGCAGCTTTAGCAGCTTGCTCATCACGAGCATGGTCACGTTTGATGAATCCCCAATTGGTTTTACTCAAGGCTGCTATCTCAGCTCCTAAATCACTTTTCCGAGCTTTGAGACGAGAAATCTCGCTGTTCATAGCTTTTCGCTCATCTGAAAATGCTTTTGTCGTGCCTTTTTTTACTTTAGCTTCAGCCAAGGCAGTCTCCGTTTTTTCGAGTTTCTCTTTGAGGGAGGCCAAGTATTTGTCAGGTTCCATTTCTCTGGCTGCTCGAAGTGCTGCTTCTCGTTCGGAGATCAAAGTTTTGAAATCATCTTCGATGAGCTGCTCTAAATCTGTGAGTCGCACATCAACGGGTTGGTTGTTGATGATAAAAGTAAGAGAATAAATCAATGGACCATCAAATGATTTGTCTGTACCTGTTGCTGGATCGAAGGCCAAATCTTTGACCTTTCCCAATCCAGACTCTTCAAAACCAGGAATGGAAGCTACCAGTTCATTTACCGCTCCCAAGTATTTAATGACATACCTGTCGAGTTCACCTTGTAGTTGCCTTCGGCTATTGGCCAATCCATTAGCGTGGAAATCCATACTCTGGGCTTGCGCATTCAACCCCTGAGCTACAGAACCGGCAGCTCTCATTCTGTTCGCTGCTTCATAGTTAGAGTAGCGTGCATTATCTCTCAATAGCTGGTCCGTCATTGGTTGACAACAACTGTATATCCCTTTTGAAGTTCTAGGTTAATGTTCTTTTGTTGAGCAGTGTAAGTGTAACCAAACAAGGGATTGACTGAAGAGGACATGAATTCAAATTCCTTTATCTGTCCATTGTCAAATATCGGCAGAGGTTTGATAATGACAACTTTCCCTTCTTCTCCCATTGTTTGCATGAAGTCTAATTGTGCTTCAGACAGAGCGCCAGTTGAATGATATGGGCCTTCAATCAACACAGAGTTTTCTCTGTGATACTCAAGAACTCCTGATTTTAAGGTTCTCGTTCCATAAAAATCCTTTTGTTGATTAATGTTTTTTACGATGACGGTGTAGCCTTCTTTCAAAAATGTATCTATCTCATTCTGCTGATTTATGTGGCAATAACCGAAAGCGATATTATTGCTATGCATTAGGTTTTGTTCTCTTATCTGACCATTGGCTAGTCTGGAGAGCGGTCTCAAGATTACTGTTCGTCCAATCTCAGTGGATGTTTGAACAAAACTCATCTGTTTACAAGAAAGGCTACCATCATTGTCTAAAGGGGTATCAATACAGATGAATTCTCTGCCTGTTCCGTTAAACCTTTTGAAACGAAAATCTAGTTCTGTAAGCTCACTTTTTGTCTGTTTTTTGCACTCTGCACTTATACTTTCATTGTTTGCTGAGCCTAAATGATCCTCTTCTGATTGAGTTCCAAGTAGTTCCATTCCACGAGCCGACGTAGTGATGAGCCAAAGACCAATGATTGCCAATAAAATTGATTTCATCATTTTTGTACCTCCAAGTTCCTTAATGCATTGTTTGCACCAACAACCTGAGTTCCGCTTGTGGCCTTTATTCGAACCATTTATGTAGGACTCAAAACGGAATAACTGTTCACAATGGTGAACAAGTGGACTCTTTTTGGGAAAAAAAACACCCCGGCCTCTAGGAGACCGGGGTGTTTGGCTTAGCGAATTTTAATAATCTTCGTAAGCAGTTCTGTGGAAGTTATTGATCATGTCGAGGTGACTACGTGCTTCCTGAACCTTGCGACGATAAGGAGCCAAGTAGTTGTCGATGATCTGACGACGAGAATTGCGTACGTGCTGATAGTCACGATAAGCACGATCCATTGCGCGTCGTTCATAATCCACATCATCTTCGATGATTGTTTGGCGGTTGAGGATCAAGTAGCTGATCCTGCGCTCATAGTGCTCAGCCTGGCGACGAGCTTGTTCGGCTTGTTCGCGAAGACCTTGCTGTGCATAGCGTTGAGCGTCGCGCAGATAACGCTGTCGGTTGTGACGAGCACGTTGTAGTGAAGAGTCGAAATCGCGCTCTGCGTCGTAGATTGCTCTTTCGTATTCACGTTTTTTGTACTCGTAGTGATTGAGAGCGTCGTCGAGTTTGCGCATATAGTACTCTTCAGCAGCATCGCGCTGTTCTTCGAGGATTCTCTCTGCAGTGGTGAGTGCCTGAGTAGCGTCTTGCAAAATGTGACGACTAGCTTTGGCAGGATCTCCACCGTGATCACGTGCTAGGTAATCCATAGCTTTCTTGTAGCTAGTGATTGCCAAGGAGAAATCGTTGTTGTAAAGGATGAAAGCTTTGCGCTTATAAACGGCACCGAGCTTACGATACAACTGTGGGAAGTCAGTGTCTTTACCAGCATAGTCATACTCTTCAACGATGATGAGAGTACGCTGTTCGAGTTCGCTGTTGCTGTAGTGATAAAGCACGCCAAGATAGTTTTCCAAGGCTTCTCTGTGCTTACCCCATAGTTTGTAACACTCAGCGATTTCGAATTTAACTTCGTCTTTGTTGGTGTCCAGTTTGCGGAACCAGCTAATGGCCAAGTTGTAGTCACCAGCAAGCTTGTAACAAACACCAATGCGGAAACGTTCGCGAGCGGTGCGGGGTTTTACCTGCTTGTAATACTGAATGGCTGTAGCATAGTCGCCACTTTGTTCATAGGCGTGACCAATTTCGAAAAGCTGCTTCTGGATGGCTTTCCAAGTGGAAACCATTCGGCTGTAAGTACTGTCGATACCAGATTCAGATTCTTCGAGACTAGCTTTGAGGTTTTTGTACTTCTTTCGTTTGAAGAGAAGCTTTTTAAAGAAACCACCAACGCCATCAAACTCGAGACGTGCTACGAGCAGACCATCGTGATCGACTTCGCGCTGTAGTAGTTCGTCTTCAGTTTGTGAATAAGCTTGTTCCAGTTCTTTGAGTTGCTGGATGAGATCAGCTTTGAGAGGAGAACAAGTAACCAAGAATGCTGCGAGAACAGTAAGTGCTACTAATTTCTTCATCATGGTTACTCACCACCTTCCACGTCGTAATAAAGGTCGCCTGTTTTTTCCTCGTTTACGAAGAAGATGGACTTAGAAGCTTCGTGACCTTTAGGGAAGAGCTCGAGCTTGACGTAAGGTTTCTTTACGCGAAGCTGCGCTTTGCCACCATGGTCAACTTCTTTTGTGTGTTCTTTGAATTCGCTGGGGAAGTTCTTTTTGAAGTAACCCCAAGGATCACGACTGAATTCATTTTTGTACCAAGAGAAGGTTGCTTCGAAGCCAGTCTTGGGGCAATCAATACCCAACTGGTCAACAGTCTTCGAGAACCATCCAGCTTTGGATTTGAATGTAACTTGCGCGCTCACTGCCTCAATTGGAGAGGCTTCCATACCCTTTTTTAGAGCTTCGGCCACTTTGTCAGGAACGATGAGAACAGCGTTATAACGATAACCTTTCTCACCCTTCGGCGCTTTGTCAAACCTATCGGCTCGAACATCGCCACCATGCCTTTGAAGCATGTTTTTTAGAGCCTCCACGCGGCGTTGATGTTTGTTGTCCTGTAAAGAAATGAACAACGTTTGTTGTGCCGCCTGTGCCACCGACCCGCATACTAGGAGTAAACCTAGCGCCAGTCCGACCAGTCTTTTCACCTGAGTTCTCCTTCCGGTACGTAAAGAGGATTGAATAGTATTTTATTGTATTGGAACTTATATGCATAAAATTTGGGCAGATTATTGTTGCGTCTTTCAATAACGTCAACCCTCGAAATGAATTTTTTTTCTATCCTCCTTTTCGGCGGTTTGCTTCATTATATATTAGACACACATAGTCTAAGGAATCCTACTACTGGAATTAGAGAGTGAAAGTTTCATTTGGCTACCATAATCCCCCCAATCGGAGACTTCTTCAAAGCTACCTTCGAAAGCCGTCCAAACCGTTTTATCGTAATCTGCAAAAGACCATCAGGAGAGCTTTTACGTACATACTTACCCAACCCAGGACGTTTGCATGAACTTTTTCTTCCAGGAGTGACTTTGTATGTGAGCAAAGCCAAACAAGATCCTGGAAAACCACCAAGGAAGACCCAATACACAACAATAGGAGTGGAAAGAGATGGTCTACCCATCTTTTTACATACACATCAAACCAATGACATCGTTGAGCTCCTACTAAAAAACAACGCAGTCCCTGGTCTCAAAGGGGCTCAAATAGTCAAACGAGAGGTAAAAGTTGGGCGAAGTCGCTTTGACTTCTTACTCCAGCACCAGAAGAAGGAACTCTACCTCGAAGTAAAATCATGCACGCTCTTCGGCCAAAAAGTGGCCATGTTCCCCGACGCAGTCACTGATAGAGGCCGTCGCCACTTGCTCGAATTGGCCGAAATGGCCAAAGAAGGCATAAAAACGGCAGTAATCTTTGCCATTCAATCACCACGTCTCAAGTGGTTCATGCCCGACTTTCACACGGACTTGGCCTTCAGCAAAACACTGCTCGAAGTCCAAAAACATGTGAAAATTCTGCCCATAGCCATTCCTTGGACCAAAGATATGACCATAGAACTTCCTGCCAAGAAGTTGACCATCCCGTGGAAATATTTGGAAAAAGAGGTCGCTGACACTGGCAGTTACCTGCTGTTATTAGAGCTGAAGCGAAAACGAGTCATTCAAATAGGCAACTTGGGCAAACTGACCTTCCCCAAGGGATATTACATCTACGTTGGTTCAGCTATGGCCAACCTCACGGCCCGAATAAACCGCCACAAACGCAAAGACGGGAAAAAATTCCACTGGCACATCGATTACCTTCGCGAAAAAGCAGATGACTTGTTAGTCTTGCCTATTCGCTCTTCCCAAAGAGAAGAGTGCAATATTAGTGCTGCTCTTCAGAAACTATACACCCAAAACCACCAAGGTTTTGGTTCATCAGATTGTTCTTGCTACAGCCATCTTTTTTTCAGCAATAATCAGCCTCTAGACCAGAGGAAGTTTCATGATCTTTTGGAGCACTTTCGAATGAGAGAACCAAAATGAATGACCTCTTTCTTGCTGCAAGCGAAGGCGATACCAAGAAGCTCTTCAAATTATTGAAGGAAAAGCATTCTCCAAATTGCATTAATGAAGATGGACAGTCACCGCTACACTTGGCCTGCCAAAATGGTCATTTAGAGGTAGTTCGACTCTTATTGAAAATGGGAGCAGACATTGAGGCACGTAGCTTTAAAGGTTGGACTCCATTGTTTTACGCAGTAGTCAATGCAATAGATACTTGCAGAACGGATGTTGTCAAAGCTCTTGTCACCCATGGTGCAAACAGACACGTCCTTGATTATGCTGGGATGTCTTTGGAGCAGATTGCAGAAGCTGCCCTCAATGAATATGAGGATGAGTACGAAGATGTTCACTATGACAGAAGATTTACTATGGATGATGTGCTCCAAATGATTCGTCGAGGAATAGGTTAGACAAAAACTGTCGCCAGAACTCTCTTTCATCGTGAGAAGGAGATATCAATGAGCTCGATAAAAAAGTGGTTTGGTTTTGTAAAAAGGGGCCTACAGTCCGTCCCTATCTACATTCCTCTCATCATTTACGTGCTTTTAAACATATTTGTTGGTCCCAGGTTTTCTGACATTGGCCACACAGATACATCTGCTTGTCATGTAGGACAAGGTTGTGACACATATTTCTATCCCAAAGAAATAGAAAGCCATAAACCAGGGAGGCTACACTTCGCCCGCTCTGATAAACTCATCAAAGAACGTGTTTTGATATTCGAAAAACACACTTGGGGTGGTAAGTGCAAAAGCAATAACAACTATGTTCTTCTGCCTGCCAAGGGACATGAGTTTGGAAGGATGTTTTGCCTCCGCCACGGTTGGAAAGAGTATGCGAAAGATCCCTTTTCCGGCTTGTCACCTCGTGAACAACTGATAGACCTCGGCGTCACAAACAAAGAACTCATTGCAGCAGCCTATCCTCACTACCAATCAGATGGTCTCAAAGTACGTTTCTGGATGTGGCATCTCGAACACTCAGTTGGTTTCCCTCTTCTGGTCATCACTACTCTGTATCTCTTTCTCCGCTTCCTGCTTTGGATGTTTGACCGCATTTACGCAAGCTTGTTTGATGAAAACAGGAAGAGCAGAGCAAAACCGTTGCAACATAACGTATAGTAGAAAGAACAATAATTAACCTATTTGGGGGAAGCTCTATGTTTCTTCGTCTTTCAGTCCTATTCCTCTGCCTCACCAGCACTGGTCTTTATGCGCAATCTCCAAAATACAAACTGAAGGATGTCATTTTTGCTCGGGAGAACATCCGTCGACACGCCCTGATCAAAAAAAGGGATATTGAGATAAAATCAATCCCTGAACGTTTTACACCCAAACAGCCCTATACAAAATCACTTGATGAAGTAGTTGGCAAATATGCTCGTTACGACATTTATATGGGTGAACCAATAATCAAAATGAGAGTTGGAGCCAAAGAAGAAATCCCTTACGTTTCATTCAAGATTGAGCAGAAAAACGACAGAGTTGTCTCTGTCCATTCGAAAACAACTAGGCCACCAAAAGTAAACTCACGTGTAAAAATCGTCTTCACAGACAATGATGAAAAAAACAAGCCCAAAACTATAGCCAACAATCTACGCGTCATCGCAAATGAAAAGGCTGCAAATGGCTATTATTTCACGCTTTTAGAAGCACCTTTGGGATTATCATTAAAAATTATATTGGCTCAAAAGTTGGGAACTTTCCAGCTAGTTAATGAATGAAACTGAGATGCAAATGGACTACAACTCTTTTTATCCAGAAAAAATTCAAAAATCTAAAGATTTACCCATTCCTAGCTTCATAGTCATACTCTTCTGTCACCTTGTTGGTGCATTTTTGGCCATAATCTTTACCATCTTCTTGTTTACAGTAATGGCCTATTTATTTTCAGATGTAGAAAGTCGTTCACAACAAAATTTCCTCGCCCTACTCTTCTTCGTTATTGCAGTTTGGTCATTGAACGCAATTCCACGACTGATACTTAGAAAACTGCGACGAATAAAGGCCTATCCAGCACAGGCTTATCGAAAACTAAACATTCTGATAAAGAAAAACCTGGAAGAGATTGGTTCTGCTGCAGAGAAATACGAAAGTAGCTTTCTTTTACTGGCCGAGAGTAATAGGGATAGGGAAGAGACCAGTGGTACAGTCCTTTGGATGACTGTGATCTCGACCATCTTGTTTATGGTTGCAAGCACCAGTTTATACAGATATGACGGTCACATAGCCTTAATCCAATGTGCTCCTTTCTACCTCGCCCTCTTCATCGCTCCTCTCTTAGCTAAACGATATCATTGGTCAACACCAATAATTGGCCTACTAACCCTTACCTTGAGTCTCGATTTACTACGGCTTCCTCAAGCATTAATAAACGCATTTTTCTCGGCTGCAATTTTGCTCGTCCTGGCTCAGTTCCTGCTTACTCTTCGTCACTACCTTCGCCGTCCCCTTCCTAGAGTTCTCTTACTCAGTAGTAACAAACAGGCCATCGTCACGTTACCTCAAAGCGAAAACCCAACAATAGCTACCGAGATTACAGCGCCCAAACCCTGGAAAATCATGGAAGAACCAGCAGGTGGATACTCAATCCTTTTACCTGAAGAAGACAAGTTTACGCTCTATTCTCCAGGTGAAGTCGATGAGCTAGCAAACCTCTCACTCGTCGCTTCCGATTGGCGAAAAAAGCTATCCAAACCTTCGTTCATCCGAAGAGAAGGGCTAGCAATAACCTTCTGTGTCCTATTGGGAGTGGTCCCTTATGCTTCTTTTTCCAACTATATATACGTTCTCAAACAAAACATCCGAGTTCGTGAAAGAATAGCCGACGGAGATTCATTACTGCCGCTAAAAGCTATTAACAAACTGCTCGAACTCAATCCGCTATCTTCTTCGGCCATGGCATGCAAAGTCAGCCATCTATTCAAAGAGGGAAAATACAAAGAGGCCCTCGATTTGAGTATAAAAGCCAAGAAGTTGGCTGGAGAAACGGCCAGTAAACGACCCAATTATCGATATACTACGAATTGGTCCTTAGCTGGCGAGTGCTTGAGAGTGCTTGATATCACAGTTTTAAAAATATGTCGCGAAGTCATCGAACTCCAAGAAAAGCACCCAGATGATCTCGAAAAAAGTGCACAGCATCTGATTGAAAAATTCCCTAAACTTAATACAGCCATTTTCGACCAGTACGTACTGTTTCATCACCTCGAGCAGATAAGAAGAAAGGCACTTGCTCAAAAAGCTTCGCCTAAAAATGCTCGATTGCTCTTGGAAACGATTTCTCACTTGAATGAACCAACCATATCTCCTTTCTTTGACGGCAAAGGTGAAAAACGTTTTTCTGAGGCAAAACAGATTTTGGAATATCTTGAGAAAAACAAACCATCCTCAGACTTCAATTACTTGTCAGCACGAGTCCATTTCAAGTTCGAAAACTTCAAAAAAACAATGGAGTTCTTGGAAAACTCAAAAAAACCAGAGGAGCTGCTCCTATACACCTCTGCCGCAAGATACACAGGAAAAACGAAAGAAGAGCTGCTAAAACTCATTGGCTCCATAGGTTACACAAGCAAAGAAATGGACAAAGAAGTAGCCAAACTTTTCTCTCTCATACTCGCTCAGTTTGGCGACTTATCCAGCGCTAGAGCTTTGTTGCGGCGTCATAGAGGTAAGGATGATGACAGACGATACAGGGACGATCATCCAGATCTCTCATTACTGGAGGCTCTCATTTGCAGCCAAAATCCGTTAAAAGCCCTGCAAGATCCAAATCACCCACCAATTTCGCTGGTTACCTGCTCGAGAAAAAGAAATCCAATTCACTGCCGAGAACCTTATGGTCATTGGAATGTGAAGTGGCCTCTCTGGATGTCGACTTCTGACATGGAATACTTCATGTTCATCAAAAAGTATTCTCAAGGAAACTTGGCTAGGTATTCATACAACACATTCTGTCTTGCACCACTGCCAAACAAAGATGGTATAAAACGCCTTAGCGCTCTTGAGTGGTATCCGTACAAAAAACGCTCGAAAGAGCTTTCGACTAATCTGCGCTAGGATCAGAAATCCTGCTGTTTCAAAACTGTCTGTTCAGCTTTGTCTGTGTTGGTGTGAACCTTAAACAAAAGGTGCCAACTGATTTCAGGCATAGTGCGCAAATGACCTATTAAGTTCGCTTCTTCTCTGGAGCGAATAATAACGAAGCAGGGACGGAACTTTTCTTGAACATCGCCAACATAAGCTAGTCTTGCATTCTGTGCAGCAACTCGTACAACCTTCTCTTCACCCTCTTTGAAGACTGCAACAATATCAACAATCTCACGCTTCATCTTCAGTCCGCCATACTCATTGGGTATAACGAAGGGCAGAGTAGTATAGAACTGACCTGGAGGCACGAGTCGAATGAGGTCTTCTCTGTATTCGTCTTTGTCTACAAGACGCTGCAGAGAAATAATCTCACCACGTTTAATGGGTTCAGTTGGCAACTTACCAAGTACGTCTTTTACGTCGAGAGGACAATAACGAGGCAGCAGACGTTCAGGATATTTGACCCGCTTGACCATATGCTCTTCGATAACACGCTCATAGGGATCGAAGTCTATCTCTGAAACGACAACTAGAATGTTATTCTCATCCCAAACTGACTGCTCAGCAGAAACAGGAGTAATGAGAACAACAGCTAATATCAAAAGAATGACTAATCTAAACATCTTTCCCTCCCATTATCTCTTGCTTCTATTGTAATGCCTTCGCTTCTAATCGAGTGAATTTTTCTCAAGAGAACTGTATAGTCATCAAATATTTTATGAACCTCGTCTCGCCAATCAGAACCCCAATTTGGAGCATCTTTCATGGCTTCAACGTCTGCTAAATAGATGGAAAGGTCAGCAGGATTTTTTATGTTTATGAATAAATGGGGATTAAAACCCTGGTCTTGTTCATCAACACGCCATCCGATAGGAAAAATGCAGCTACCTCTCATAGAAAGGTAGCTGCTCCTAAACTCGGACTAGTCTTTTTTGTATTTGGCGCGACCGATTTCGTAGAGGTCGTTGCCTTTTGTGTCGTTGACGACGACAAGGGGCATATTTTCGACTTCTAGTCTGCGGACGGCTTCTGGGCCAAGATCATCCCAGGCGATGATTTCGCATTTTTTGATGGCCTCGGAAATGAGAGCAGCAGCGCCACCAATGGCAGCAAAATAGACGGCTTTGTTTTTGACCATTGAGTCGACTACTTCTTTGCCACGATTACCTTTGCCGATCATCCCTTTCATGCCCAAATCGAGCAGAGGGGGTGAATATTTGTCCATCCGATAGCTTGTCGTTGGGCCAGCAGAGCCGATGACACGACCGGGTTTCGTGGGGCTTGGACCGACGTAATACATAATGGCGCCTTCGATGGGGAAAGGAAGCTCTTTGCCTTCATCGAGAAGATCCATCATTCTTTGGTGAGCAGCGTCACGACCTGTGTAGATGACGCCCGTGAGCATTACCTTGTCACCGGGCTCGAGTTTTTCGAGTTCTTCCACTTTCAAAGGAGTGGTCAAATTTACGGTTTTCGGCATCTCGGGTGCACCTCCTACAGGACAACTTCTTTGTGCCTAGCAGCGTGGCACTGAACGTTAACGGAACAGGGCATGGAAGCGATGTGACAAGGAGCCACTTCAATGTGGACGGCCAATGCTGTGGTCGTGCCACCAAATCCCTGAGGACCAATACCTAGTTTGTTGATACGCTCGAGGAGTTCTTCCTCCATTTTGGCGTATTTCTCGACAGGATTTTTAGAGCCTACTTCGCGAAGGAGTGATTTTTTGGCCAACCAAGCAACCTTCTCAAAAGTACCACCAATGCCCACGCCAACGACGATGGGTGGACAAGGATTGGCACCGGAGCGACTAATTCTGTCGATGACAAAGTCCTTGATACCCTCTGCACCAGCGGCAGGAGTCAGCATTTTGACTTCGCTCATATTTTCGGAGCCGCCACCTTTGGGAGCCATTTTGATGACCAGTTTGTCACCAGGAACGGTTTCGGTCCAAACGATGGCTGGAGTGTTATCACCAGTATTGGACTTTCTGTCCAATGGATCTCGAACACAGGATTTGCGCAAGTAACCATCAGTGTAACCTTTTTTCACACCATCATTGATGGCATCAAAGAGGCATTTACCTGTTACGTGGACATCCTGTCCCATTTCGACGAAAAATACGGCGAGGCCAGTATCTTGGCAAATGGGCACTCTATCACGGGCTGCTAGTTCTGCGTTTTCGATGAGCATTCCAAGAACTTCCTTACAAGTGTCTGACTCTTCCTTGTCTCGGAAATCTTTGAAAGCTTTCATCACATCATCACCGAGGTCGAAGTTCGCCTCTTGGCAAAGGCGCGCCA